>NZ_JBFULV010000040.1:0-57013 GCF_054049715.1 Rhizobacter sp. P5_C2
CGCCGGGCCGGCGCCGTCGTCCGCCAGCGCCTCGCCGCTGACGCTCGCGCCACGGCCCTGGCGGCGCATGTCCGTCTGCATCACCTCGTCCGCACGCCAGACGCCGAGCGGCCGCCCGAGCGGATCGGTCTTCGGGATCGGAGACGCCAGCAACTCGCCGACCCCGACCAGCAGCCCCGGCACCTCGCCCGGCTTGTCGTCGAATGCCGGCCGGTACTGCGGGTTCAGCGGCGGGGCCTCCTGGCCGTCGGTGATGAACACCAGCGACGGCTTGCCGGGCAGGTCGCGCGCGATGCCGATGGCGCTGTGCAGGCCCTTCGACACCTCGCTGTTGCCCGACCAGGCCATGCGGCCGTCGATGCGCGCGAGCGTCGCGCGCAGCTCGCCCAGGTTGGCACACACCTCCACCGGCGCCAGCAGCAGGAACGAGCGGTACTCGGTGAACACCGCCCAGCCGACCTTGGAGCCGCAGGGCAGGTCGAGCAGGCCCTGGCGCAGCGCCTCTTTCGCGAACGCGAGGCGCGACGCCGGCTTGCCGGCCAGCACCTGGTCGGTCACGTTCATGCTCTGCGTGATGTCGAGCACCACCACGTGCTCGAACAAGCGGCGCTCGATACGCAGCCCGGGGTTCAAAAAGGTCGCGGCCAGCGCGAGGGCCGCCAGCGCCAGCAGCCAGGCGTCGCGCCGGCCGCGCCACGACGCGCGCAGCCACGCGACGGCCTTCATGGCAGGCCCGGCGAATAGCCGCGCATCGTCGTGACGGCGCGCTCGGCATCGCGCCGGCCGTCGGCGGGCGCGGCCAGCGAGTCATCGGGGTCGGGCAGCAGGCGCTGCGCGCGTTCGAGGTTGTAGCGCGCATCCCATTGCCCGGGGTCGTTGCGCAGCACCTCGCGGTAGCCCTGCTTGGCCAGCTCCAGCAGCGGGATCGCGAGCCCCGGCTGCGCGCCGCCGCGTACCTCGATGGCCTGGCGCATCAGCAGGTTCGCGCTGTTGTAGCGCGCCGCCTGGCCGAGCGGCGTGTCGCCTTGCAGCGCGCGGTAGCGCTTCAAGGCCTCGTCGGTGGCGCCGCTCGCGGCCTGCGCATGGGCCAGTGCGAACTGCAATTCGGCAGGCGGCGGATTGCCGACGGCCACCGGCGGGTCGGCCGCGATGGCCGCGTTCCAGCGATGCAGCCGCCACAGGTGCACGCCGTCAACGAGCGCCGCCACCGCGGCGATCACCAGCACCCCCAGCACGATGCGCGTGCGCCGCCGCGTGTTCACGCCCATCGCCGGATCTCCAGCGCCTGCGCGCCCCACAGCAGCAGCACGCACAGCAGCGCGATGGCATGCCCCCACGGCGACAGGTCGCGCCGCGGCACGGTGTCGAGGTAGGTGATCGGCATGTTCTCCAGCCGGTTCACGTCGTCGATGGCGGCCTGCAAGGCCTTGTCGTTGTCGGCCTCGTAGGCGCGGTACGGCGTGCCGAGCGACTGGAAGAAGCGGTGCAGCTGGTGCTCGGGCACCGTGTCGGCTGCGCCGAGCGGGTCGCCCGCTTCAGCGTTCAGGCCGGGGCTGTTGGCCGAGCGCAGGTAGAACCAGTTGATGGCAGTGCGCTGCTTGCGCGCGGCGAACGCGATGCGCTCCTGCGTCGCCGGGTCGAGGTGGTCGCCGCCGTCGGACACCAGCATCACGATGCGCGACCCGGTGTAGGGCCGGTCGTCGAAGAACGACAGCGCCTCGAGTAGCGCCAGGCCGATGTTGGTCTCCGACAGGCCGCGCCCGATCTCGCCGGCGGCGATCGCGGCCTGCACCACCTCGTTCTTCTGCGTGAACTCGAGCACCCGCATCGGCAGCGTGCTGAACACCACCATGCCGAAGCGGTCGTCGGGCCGGCCGGCCGCGAACTCCGACAGCAGCCGGCGCGCGACCTTGCCCTTGGCATCGCGCGAGCGGCCCGGCGACAGGCTCATGTAGTAGTCGAGCGCCTCGGGGCCGGTGCCGCGCGGCTTGGCCGTGCCGGCCGCGAGGCGGGCTCCCGCGAAGCCCTGGTCCATGCTGCGGCTGCGGTCGAGCACCACGACGATCTCGGCGCCCTGGCCGACGCGCTCCACCGTGTACTCCGGCCGGTACGGCCCGGCCATCGCCAGCACCAGCAGCGCGAGCGCGAGCACCGCGGCGCCCTTCAGCACGCGCTGCAGCGTGTCCGATGCGCGGTCGCGCGGCATCAGCGCGACCCAGGCGTTGCGCACCGGGTGCGCGGCGCGCGCCCACCATGGCCACAGCGCCAGCGGCAACAGGACCAGCAGCCACGGCGTGTCGAAATGGATCACGCCGCGCCTCGCTCGGCATCGCGGCACTTGCGGCAGAACTCGACCAGCCAGCGGCCGTCGTTCGCCGCGGCCGGGGCGTCGGCAAAGAACTCGTGCCGCGATTGGCGGAAGAACGCCAGCAGCTCGTCGCGCAGCGCGGCATAGCGCGGCTGGGCCGTGACGAAGCGGTCGACGCCGTGCTCGAACACCACCTCGCCGGCCGTCTGGTTCAGCGCCTCGTGCAGGCGCTGGAACGCGGCCCGCCGCGCCGGCGCCGGGCTGTCCGGCGGCAGGTGGTTCAGCTGCCGCCACGCGCTCGCGAACGGCCGCTGGCGCCGCGACCACCACGGCAGCGCGAGGTACACCTGCGCGAGCCAGGCCAGGCACAGCAGCAGCACCGCGCCATAGGCCAGCAGGCGGTGCTGCGCGGGGCGGGTGTCGATCAGCGGCGGCGCCAGGTCGGGCCGCAACTCGCCCAGGCCTTCGCGCGGCGAGACCTCGAGCGGCACCAGCGGCGACACCGTCACCGGCCAGGCGTCGACGCGCAGCGACTGCTCGCGTCCCTCGCCCTTGAACGCCAGCGAGAACGGCGCGATCTCCAGCGTGCGCACCTCGGCAGGCGCCATGAACACCTGGTAGCGCAGCTGCAGCGTCAGGCGGGTGCCGCTGGCGTCAGCGGCGCTATGCTGCGATACGCCCTGCAGCTCGAGCGCCTTGCCGCGCGCGCCGGGGCGCGGCAGCGAGGCCTCGTCGAGCACGAAGCCCTGGGGGATGTGGACGATGAGCTCGCGCTCGATGGTGTCGCCGACGTGGTAGCCGAACGCGCGCGGCTCGACGGTGCTGGCGTGCAGCGTGTCGGGTGCAGCGAGCACCGGGCCGCTGCAAGCGATCAACGCGAGGGCGACCAGGCGTTCACGCATGGAAGTGCCGCGTCACCGCGTCGGCATCGAAGGCGCCTTCGATGAACAAGGGGCTCAGCCGCTGCGCGCGGAACACCTGCAGCAATGCCTCGCGCCGCTGGGCCTGCTGCACGCGCCACTGCTCGCGCAGCGCGGGGCGCCACCACACGAGGCGCTGGCGGCCGCTCTCGGGGTCGAGCACCGGGGCCAGGCCGCGCGGCGCGCTGAGGCTGAACTCCTGCGGATCCCACAGCACCACCGGCACGAGGTCGTGGTGGGCCAGGCTCGCGAGCACCGCTTGCACCTCGTCGACGGGCCAATGGAAATCGGACAGCAGGAACACCAGCGAGCGGCGCTGCGGCAGGTGGCGGTGGGCGTGATGCAGGCCGTGCGCCGAATGGCCGGTGGGTTGCAGGCTGCGCAGCGTGCGCGTCAGCTCGCCGGCCGCGGCGCGCGAGCGGCTCTGCGGCAGCAGCAGGTCGGTGCGCACCTGTTCATCGCAGGCGATGAAGCCGAAGCTGTCACCGGTGCGCCAAGCCGACCACGCGAGGCTGTCGACGAAATCCGCCAGCACATCGAGCCGGGCTTGCGCACCGGCAAAGCCCATCGAGGCCGACAGGTCGGCGACGACCGCGACCGGGATCGACTTGCGCTGGCTGTAGACGCGCACCGACCACTGGCCGAACGGGTCCCGCAGGCTGGAATGCAGGTCGAGCCGGCGCGGATCGGGCGCGTCGAGCAGCGAGGCATGGCCGCGAAACTCGAAGCCGCTGTCGCCGCGCCGGCTGCGGTGGTGGCCCGGGAAGTGGCCGAGCGCCGCACTGCCGATGCGGTAGTGGATCTCGGGGGTGGGCTTCAACATGCCGCTACGGCGCCGCGACGCCGGCGAGGATCCCGCGCATCAGCGGCCCCGAGATCTCCTGCCGCCGCATCTCGTACACCGGCTGGTAGCACAGCCGGTGCGCGATGGTCTCGACGAACACCGCCTGCACGTCCTCCGGCGTGACGAAGCTGCGCGCATCCAGCCAGGCCGCGACGCGCGCCGCGCGCAGCAGGTAGCTCATGCCGCGCGGGCTCGCGCCGGCCAGCATCAGCTGCGCGGTGTCGAGCCCCGACACCTTGACGCCGTACTCGGCCGGCACGGCCGTCGCTCGCCACAGCCCGAGCGCGTAGTCCTGCAGCGCCTGCGAGGCCTGCACGCTGCGCTGGATCGTTTCGGCCACCTCGTTCAGCGCCTGGTGGTTCAGCATCGCGGCCGGCAGCTCCTCCATCAGCCGGTCGGTGTCGTGGTAGCGCGGGTTGAACATCAGCTCGCGGCGATCAGCATCGCTCGCCGGCGCGTCGATGGTGACCTCCATCATGAAGCGGTCGCGCGCGGCCGACGAGATCTCGAAGGTCTCTTCGCGCTCGACGCGATTGCGGTCGGCGAACACGATCAGGTGCGGGAACCGGAACTCGCGGTTGAAGGCCGACACGCTGCGCTCGGCCATCACGCGCAGCAGCAGCGAATGCACCTGCGGCCGTGCCCGGTTGATTTCGTTGAAGAAGAAGATCGCGAGGTCTTCGCCGTGCCGGATCAGCGGCCCCGGCTCGACCGCGGGCCGGCCCTCGGCGCTGATGTAGGTGTAGTACACGAGGTCGTTGGGCATCAGGTCGATCGTGCCCTCGGTGCGCGCGAAGTCGCCGCCGAGTACCTGCGCGAACGCGCGAAGCAGGGTGGTCTTGCCGACACCCACGTCGCCCTGCAGCAGCACGTGGCCGCGCGCGAACACCGCCAGGTTGACGAGCCGGATCACCCGGGCCTGCCCGATCACCGCCTGGCCCACCGCGGCCTCGAGCGCCAGCGCGCGTTCGCGCCAATCCGTCAACAGCGCATCGTTGCGGTCCATGCCTTGCGTCTCCATGTGGTTCGACGCGGGACACTCTGCGCCAGCCCTGCAACGGACTGGGCATGGAAGGCCTGCGCCCGGGGCTGGGAAGCAAGAGGCAAGCCCGCGAGCTGTCAGTTGGAGAACCCCCGCCGCGGAGATTCATGAAAATCGCCAGTTCGCATTCATGATCACCCGACTGGAGCGATCACGCGCAGCAGGTCACGATGCAGGACGGGACCCAGAGGCCCCCGCAGTGCCGGCCGGTACTGTGAGTCCACGAATAGGAGAGTCTTCATGCTTTGGCAAACACCGACTGCCACGGATTTCCGCTTCGGCTTCGAAATCACGATGTACGTCACGGCCCGCTGATCGCGGCGTTTCGTTCTCGCCGGCACCCTGGCAACCCTGGGGTGCCGGCTCCAACACCTCTCCCATGCGCATCACCGTTCTGGGCTCGGCAGCAGGCGGCGGTTTCCCGCAATGGAACTGCAACTGCGCCAATTGCGCCGGCGTGCGTTCGGGCCGCGTGCGCGCGAAGGCCCGCACGCAGTCGTCGATCTTCGTGCGGCCGGACGGGGCCGCCGACGGCGTGCTCTTCAACGCCTCGCCCGACATCCTCGAGCAGATCCGCAGCCACCCGGCGCTGCAGCCGGCGCGTGCGCTGCGTGACACCGCGATCGCCGGCGTCGTGCTGATGGACGGCCAGATCGACCACGCCACCGGCCTCTTCATGCTGCGCGAACGCACGTCGCCGCTGCCGTTGTGGTGCACCGATCCGGTCGAAGAAGACCTGACCCAGGGCAACCCGGTGCTGCGCGTGCTGTCGCACTTCTGCGGCGTGCAGCGCCAGCGCATCGCGCTCGACGGCACGCCGTTCAGCGTGCCCGGCGTGGCCGGCCTCGCGTTCAAGGCGATGCCGCTGAGCAGCAAGGCCGCGCCGTATTCGCCGCACCGCGAGGCGCCGGTGCCGGGCGACAACATCGGCATGACGCTGATCGATGCGGCGCGCCGCACGTCGGTGTTCTATGCGCCGGGGCTGGGCGCGATCACGCCGCCGGTGTTCGACGCGATGGCGAGCGCCGACGTGGTGATGGTCGACGGCACCTTCTGGACCGACGACGAGATGAAGACGCTTGGATTGAGCAAGAAGTCGGCGCGCGACATCGGCCACCTGCCGCAGTCGGGCGCGGGCGGCATGCTCGAGTGGCTGAGCCGCCTGCCGGCGCGCACGCGGCGCCTGCTGATCCACATCAACAACACCAACCCGATCCTCGACGAGGACTCGGCCGAGCGTGCGCAATTGCAGCGCGCCGGCATCGAGGTCTGCGAGGACGGCATGAGCATCGAGATCTGACCATGACGCTGCGCGCCGACATGCTGAAAGAAGGCCGTCACCCTGCCGAGGCCGGCCCGCCCGCGTGGACCCGCGCCGAGTTCGAGGCGCAGTTGCGCGAGCGCGGCAAGTCGTACCACATCCACCATCCGTTCAACGTGATGCTGAACACCGGCAAGGCGACGCCCGAGCAGGTGCGCGGCTGGGTCGCGAACCGCTTCTACTACCAGATCGCGATCCCGATCAAGGACGCGGCGGTGCTGTCGAACTGCCCCGATGCCGCGGTGCGCCGCGGCTGGGTGCAGCGCATCCTCGACCACGACGGCTTCGAGCTCGGCGGCGTGAAGGATGCCGGCGGCATCGAGGCCTGGCTGCGGCTCGCGCAGGCGGTGGGGCTGGGCCGCGACGAGGTGCAGGACCTGCGCCACGTGACGCCGGCGCTGCGCTTCGCGGTCGACGCGTATGTCGATTTCGCGCGCCGCGCGCCGTGGCAGGAAGCGGTGTGCTCGTCGCTGACCGAACTGTTCGCACCCGAGATCCACAAGCAGCGGCTGGCCACCTGGCCGGAGCACTACGGCTGGATCGAGCCCGAGGGCCTGAGCTACTTCCGCAACCGGCTGGGCCAGGCGCGGCGCGATGTGGAGCAGGGGCTGTCGATCACGCTGGACCACTTCACGACGCGGCCGCTGCAGGAGCGCGCGCTGGAGGTGCTGCAGTTCAAGCTCGACATTCTGTGGGCGATGAACGATGCGATGGCGACTCGCTACGGTGTCACGTCATGAACGTCTTGTCGACATCAACGCAGCCGCGCGTCGGCCCCGGCTTCCGGCTGCAATGGGAGCCGGTGCAGGACTGCCATGTGCTGCTCTACCCCGAGGGCATGGTCAAGCTGAACGGCAGCGCCGGCGAGATCATGAAGCGCTGCGATGGCGAGCGCAGCGTCGCCGCCATCGTCGAAGACCTCGAGAAGGCGTTCTCGGCGCAGGGCCTGGAGCCGGACGTGCTGGGCTTCATCGAGCTGGCCGCGAAGCAGCGCTGGCTGGCCTGGGACTGAACGATGGCCGCCGTGTCGTCATCCCCGCCCGGACCGCCGCTGTGGCTGCTCGCCGAGCTGACCTACCGCTGCCCGCTGCATTGCGTCTTTTGCTACAACCCGGTCGACTTCGCGCGCCAGGAAGACGAACTCGGCACCGAAGACTGGCTGCGTGTGCTGCGCCAGGGCCGCGAACTCGGCGCGGTGCAGTGCGGCCTGTCGGGCGGCGAGCCGCTGCTGCGCGACGACCTGGAAGTGATCGTCGCCGAGGCGCACCGGCTGGGCTACTACACCAACCTGCTGACCTCCGGCGTCGGCCTCACCGAGGCCCGCGCCGCGGCGTTGAAGGAGGCCGGGCTCGACCACGTGCAGCTGTCGTTCCAGGACTCGACCCGCGAGATGAACGACTTCCTGTCGCACACCAAGACCTTCGGCCTGAAGAACAAGGTGGCGCAGATCATCAAGGCCAACGGCTGGCCGATGGTGATGAACGTCGTGATCCACCGGATGAACATCGACCACATCGACCGCATCATCGGCATGGCCGCCGAACTCGGCGCCGAGTACCTGGAACTCGCCAACACGCAGTACTACTCGTGGGCCTTCCTGAACCGCGACCAGCTGCTGCCGACGCACGAGCAACTGCGCCATGCCGAGGCGGTGACCGACGAATGGCGCGAACGCCTGGGCGACAAGATGCGGCTGTTCTTCGTCGCACCCGACTACCACGAGGGCAAGGCGAAGAAGTGCGTCAACGGCTGGGGCAGCATGTTCCTCACGGTGGCGCCCGACGGCACCGCGCTGCCCTGCCACACCGCGAAGATGCTGCCCGGGCTGAGCTTCCCGAACGTGCGCGAGCACAGCGTGCGCGACATCTGGTTCGACTCCGAAGGCTTCAACCGCTACCGCGGCACCGGCTGGATGAAGGAGCCGTGCACCAGTTGCGACCAGCGCGAGGTGGACCTCGGCGGCTGCCGCTGCCAGGCCTGGCTGATCGCGCACGACCCGGCGATGGCCGACCCGGTGTGCGTCAAGAGCCCGCACCACCACCTGGTGCAGGAGGCGGTCGAGCGTGCGGGCACGGTCGGCGTGAAGGCCGCGGTCGAACACCCGCTGGTGTTCCGCGACCCGGCCAACTCGCGCCGGCTCAGCGCCAAGCCTGCGTGAGCAGGTTCGATGTGAAGTGATGCGTACTGAAGGCGACAGGCGCTTCAGCTACAAAACGTTCAAGTCTGCAGTCGCCTTCGCCAAGCCCTCAGCCGCGCGCATCAGTTGAGGCTGAAGGCTGTTCGCCCTTGAAGAGGCCGCCTGTCGAAATCGCTGAAGCTCGGCAGCCCCGCCGCCAAGCTGCCCCTCCAATGCAATCTTTCGAGTACCGAACTTTGACCGTACAGCGTTCTTGTCCGCTTCGGAGACCGCTGTCTTTGGGTTGAAGACAAACCGGCGCTCACAGCTTGCCCGCCAATCTGTAACGGCTCGGGTCAGACCATCTCCAAACCCTCTGATCTGGCGAACCTTGTTGCGATCAACGTCGGCAGCTGTCTCGATGCCAAACGAGCGGAGTGCGGCCTTTCGCGCTGGCCCAACACCTGGGATGCTGGCGCTATCGATGAAGAAGCCGTCGAGGAACTTCTGCTTCTGCCGCTCTTGAGCTGTTGAATGAAGTTTGTCGAGCTCGCGCTTCTCCGATTGCGGTAGCGCCTGATACTCGTCCCGAAGTTTTATCAGTTCTTGCCGTCTGGCACTGAAGCCTTGAGGGCCTGCTTCGCGTTGTACTTGTTCGACCACCCGGTCGTATTCCTTTTGTGCGGCTTCCTTTGCCTTCTGCCTCTTCGATCGTTCCTCCGCACGAGATTCGGATCCCGTCGAACTGGCCACGATCCAGCCAACGATGCCACCAAGGATGCCGAAGAACCAGATCTTCGGTGCAACGACCATCAAGAAAACTCCCAAACACACTGCCAGAAGGCGGTAGAAGGCAATCGTTCCGCCGCCGGGCACATTTGCCGGAAGCGGTTCGGCTTTGACCGAAAAACTCGCGATGTTAGGAAGAGCCACGACACCGGGAGAGGGCACGGCTTCGATGAGCGCCCACGCCTTGCCAAGAACGAATCCGGTAGCCGTTGGCGAGTAGACCGCACCCAAGTCTATGAAGTAGACAACGCCCTCCTGTTCGAGGGCGCACCAAGGGCACTTGAGCAAGTGATCCGGGTAGACATGCATTGATGTCGTGCTGCATCGCTTGAGTCGGCCGCGCACACTGTCCAATGTCGCTACCCACTGCTTTGCCGTGGGCCGATTTCCTTGAGCGCCCGTCTCGGCGAATGCAGCGTGAAACATCGCCTCCGTCGCGTCTGGAAGTAGCGACATCGAAATTGACCTGGGTGGTGGTGCAAGACCACGGCTCTGGGCATCTCGGGCATACGCATACCTGAGTGCTTTGATGTCAGTCTCAAGCGCATCTCCAACTCCGTTGCGCAGGGGCACACCAGAATAGGGATGACGGCCACCAAACAGGAGGTGGAATATGAGAAGCGCCAGCCCGAAGTTGTCGTGATTGGCACTTCGGACAACGCCATCGAACGACGAAAGACCTTGAAGCTCCGGTGGCGTGAAATGTGAGACTCCGACCTCACACAAATAGAGCTTTCCGCGGGCATTCACTTGGAAGGAATCACAGTCGATGAGGACAACCTTGCTGTCGCCTCCCACCATCACGTTTCCTTGATTGACGTCCCCGAGAACGTGCCCATGTTCGTGCAAGGTCTCGAACGCAGCTGCCGTGTTTCTCGCTACGAACAGTAGGTAGTCCCAAGCCGCCTTGGGACGCTCCTGCCTTCTGTGCGCAGGGCTGTAGACCATGTGAATCGGGTCTCGGCCCGCGACTTTCGCCATGAGGAAGCCGACCACGGGTCCCCCACGCGTCGAATGCAAAGTCTCCTGCGGCCAAGCCGCATAGTTCAGTAGCTTCTGATCGGCTGACGCCGCCATGAACGTCAGCTTTGATTGCTTTCTCGCGTCGGGTGGTCGGTGGTAAAGCTTCGCGACGTGGGTTGCGGATGCAGGAACTTCGTAGACGGACCCTTCGCCACCCTTGCCCAGTTCTTTGCCGAGAAGGATTGCTGCGCCTTTCGATGTGACAACTGCGTTTGGCATCTCTGACTACGACACGAGAACGGCGAGAGCCAGTGTCTTGTCGTCGTCGGTGCGCTCATTGACGGCTGGGCCAGAGAGAAATCGAGCCAGTGCGCTTTGCAGTTCGTCTTCCTGTGCAGCAGTCGAGCTGGCGAGAACCTTGAAAAAAGGTGCGAAGAAAGGTTCGTGAGCGGTGTTGTTCGCCATGTTCAGAGCAAGGCGTTGAAGGCCATCGCTGAACGCCGCCACTCGAATGGCGCGAGCCACAAACACCTTCGTAGCAAGAACTGTCACGGCGTCTTCGTCTGTCACGAAATGCGTCATGTTGGCGTACTCGCCGGTCATTGGCACCACGGGCACCTCTAGACCGGCACCTACGTCAAGCACGATGCCGCCATCGCCAATCTGCAGCACCAAGGTGCCCAAAGGGGAGGAGATGACGCCGAGGAACGTACACGCGAAATCGCGTGCGGTAAGTCTCGTTTTCTCTGCGACCGCGTAGAGCCTGTCTCGTACGGCCATGATCAGCTCGACGGCCATCTCGTCGCTAAAGCCGAACTCTGACTGGGCAATTTTCGCGGCCATGAAGGCAGCGGCGGCTTGCACGGCTATCTCGGCTCCTTCGCCACCGCGTGCAGCGCTGCCTGCGCCGTCCGAAACGAACAATGACAGAACCGCTAGCCCATCAGCCGTTGTATCGACGCTCGCCCAAGAACTGTCCTCGCAGGGACGGTTGATTGCGATGTGAGAAGTTCCGACCTCGGAGGCGTTGACTACGCGCCAGTTCACACCGACGCCCAGCCCTTCGGCGCTTCAAGAGGCACTTCCGTCCCCGGCGTGGACCGAGACACCGATCGCAAGGAACTGGACAGCCAACTGAAAAGCTCTCGAAACTTGAGTCCGTCCAGCGATAGAGGCTCCCGGACGCTGATTTGCTTCAGCACGTCCATGTTGGCGCCTTTGACACCGATGGCGAAGAAGGCAAACGCCTTGGACGCCTCTCCTTCTCGTACGGCAGCGGCGGCTGCTTGCCATGCGTCGGTGGGCCCGCCGTCCGTGATGAGAAAGATCCATGGCCGGTAGTACGAAATGCCGTTCGCTCGATATTCGTTCTTGCGGTCGCGGACAAGGTAAATCCCCTGAAGGATCGCGCTGCCCATGGGCGTATCCCCTTGAGTGTTGAGTGTCGGGGGATAGAAAACGGAAGCTGTCGTGAATGGCGTTTCGACCTTTGTCGGCCCAAAAGTCACGATCGCAACCTCCACGCGCTTCATTGCGAGAGCGTCAGCAGCCAGTTCGTCTTTGAAAGTTGTAAGGCCCGAGTTCAACTCGGAAATCGGCTGGCCGCTCATCGATCCGGACACGTCCAGCAACAGTACGCATGGGCAGCGAGGCTCCGGATTGCTGGCGAAGTCATTGGTCTCGAACGAAATTTGGTCGCTCACGGATGCTCCCCGAAGAGGTGGATATTTGTTCTAAAAGTGTAATCGGCGCCGCATGTGCACATGCTTTTGCGTGGCTCGTAGTGCCCGGCCGAGGTCAGACAGTTCGTGAGTTCAATGCTCGTTTGCCATGAAAAATACCTTGAGGGCGAGCCGAAGACGAAGGGCGCGCAAGTCGAGGCGCTCGAAACAAATGGTGTCGCGCCAAGGCTGTCTCGGATTCGGCCTCCGGCTATCGGAGCATAGGCCGTGAGTCCGTTTCCGCTTGGCTCTATTTCGCTTCCGCCAACGTCTTCAGGTTCGCCAGCCCGCTCTGGTACACGCCGGTGATGGCCTTCAGCGCGGCCTCGTCGTTGCGGTCCGGCGGCGGATCGTTCTGCGGATAGCCGCGGTAGAACGCGCCGCGCCATTCGACGATCGACTGGTTGCCGCTCGCGGTGACGGTGATCGTCGAGGTGTAGTTCGTCACCGGCAGTGCGCCGCCGTCCTTCGCGCGGTAGCTGTACTTCATCGCCGCGTCGTCATACCCCTCCAGCGTCTCGGTCAGCTCGCCGCCGCCCTTCAGCTTCAGCGAGCGCACCGAGCCCACCGCGTTGCCCTGCGAGGCCGGGCTCTCGGCGACGGGCGGGAGCCAGTCCTTCAGCGCGTCGAAGTTCTTGATGCGGGCCCACACCGCGGCGGCGGGGGCATCGATGGTGATCTTCTCGACCACCTTCTGCCGCGTCGGGCCGTGGCCTTCGCCGGTCAGCGGCGCGACACCGAGCATCGTGATCGCGGCCAGCGGCGCGAGCCAGCCGCCAAGCAGTTTCATGGGCATGACAACCTCCTTCGTGGGTGGGATCAGGGCTGCGCGGGGGCGCCGATGAAGGCGCCGAAGCCGCGGCTGTTCTTGCCGGTGGCGATGCGGCGCAACGCCTGCCCGCTGGCGGCATCGAGCACGCTGACGTCGTCGTCCATCCAGTTGACGACGTAGACCTTGTCGCCATGCGCCGCTACACCTTCGGGGTAGCCGAAGCCGTTCAGCGTGCGCAGCAGCTTCAGCGAATCGGCGTCGATCACGCTGACGCTGTCGTCGTGCTGGTTGGTCACGTAGAGCAGTGCGCCGCCGAGCGCGAGCGCGGCGCCGTAGGGCGCCTTGCCGACCTTCACGGTGGCGATCACGCGCAAGGCGCCGGTGTCGCGGGTGTCGATCACCGACACGTCGTCGCTCTGCACATTGAGGGCGTACAGCCGCTGGCGCGCTGTATCGAACAGCAGCGCGAACGGATGGCTGCCGACCTTCACGCGCGACAGCACGCGCCGCTCGCGCACGCCGACCACGGCCACGCTGTCGTCGTCGCGCTCGGCGACGAACACGGTGTCGTTGTCGGCATGCGCTGCCACGCCTGCCGGCGCACGGCCCACCTCGATGCGCGCCAGCGGTGGCCCGCTGCCGGCCGCATCGAACACCATCAGTCGATTGGCATACCAGTCGGCGGCGAACACCTGCGTGCCGTCGGGCGAGGCATCGATGCCCACCGGGCCGTCGCCGGCCGCCAGCGTGCCGACGACGCGCTGCTCGCGCATGTCGATCACCGAGATGTCGCGGCTGTCGGGGTTCGAGACGAACACCTTGCCCGCGCGCGACGCGGCCACCACGCCGGCCGGCGAGCGACCGACGGGGACCGTGGCCACCACCTGCTGCGACGCGAGGTCGATCACCGACACGTCGTGGCTGCCCTGGTTGGTGATCCAGGCAAACGGCGCCGCGACGCTGCCGGACACGAGGCCCGCCAGCAGCGCCGCCACCGCTACTTGGCGTCGTTGATGAAGCACGCCTTGTGCACCTTGGTCTCCAGCTCGCGGTAGCGCTTGATCTGCGGCTTGATGGATTCGTTGTCGCGCAGCGTGCCGCCGCGCTCGCCGCCGATCGACATCGCGTTGACCACCGTGGTCATGCCGACGTAGTCGTCATAGGCCACCTCGCCGGCCATTGCATCGACCGCGCACGAGCACTTGTTGATCATCTCGAAGTGCGGGCCGGGGTGGGTGCGCATGCACTCCTGCACGTAGATCACGCGCTCCGACGTCGGGAAGTCGTTCGCCGACGCGGCCACCGGGATCAGCAGCAGCCAGGGCAGGGCGAGGACGCAGGTCAGTCGATGCAGAGGCTTCATGGTGTGGCTTTCGGGAGGGGCTCGGCGCCTTCGATCAGCAGGTCTTCGCTCAGCAGCGGCGGGGCGGCGGCATCGGCGGCCGCGATGTGCGTGCGGATGCCCAGCACGCCGCCCGGCACCGCGTCCGACAGCAGGAAGCGGTACTCCTTGCCGGCCAGCTTCTCGTAGCGGTAGCGGTTCGGGTCGTCGAGGTAGGGCTTGAACGACACCTGGCGGCCGGCGACGGTCTTGCCCTTGTAGACGAACGACGCCGGTGCCACCGTCGCACCCTGGAAGACCGCCATCCGGATGCGCTTGCGGAAGTAGTTCTCCGGCCCTTGCGTGAGCCGGCGCATCTCGCGGATGTCGTGCTCCAGGAAGTACAGGATCACCGGGTTGGCCTTCGCGTTGTCGATGTCGGGCAGCGGCAGCCGGCGCGGTCCGGTCAGGAACTCGCCGGTCGACGTGCAGCAGCTGCCGTCGGCCTGCGGCTTGAACGACAGCACCACGGCGTCGTCGAAGCCGGCCTCCAGGCTGCCGGCCTTGTGGAAGCTGTAGCGCAGCGTCGACGGCGGCCGCAGGTTCGCGAGCTGGTCGGCCATGAAGATCGCCTGCTCCGCGGCCGAGAACTCCTGCGCCGCGAAGCCGCTCGCCGGCAGTGCGAACGCCGCGGCGGCCAGCCAGCGGATCAGGGTCCCGCGCGACACGGTGCTGCTCACCTCATCGGGCCGGTTTGGTCTGGCCCGGCTCTTTGTACGCGAAGGACTCGTCGACCAGCGGCACGCCGTAGTCCTTCAGGATGGCCTGGATCGCCGCCTGCTGCGAGTCGATCAGGCCTTCGATCTTCTGCTTCCATTCGCGCTCGCCGTAGCGCACGCCCATCGCCATCTCGTAGTCGAAGCGCACGCCGGGTTCCGACTTCAGCGGCACCACCGTCAGCCGCGGCGACTTGACGCGTTGCGCGAAGTAGCCCGCGATCGGGCCCCACACGATCGCGGCGTCGATCTTGCCGGCAGCGAGGTCCTTCTCGATGATCTCGCCCGGGTACTGCTGCGGGTCGGCGTTCATGATCGGGTAGGGCACGCCCTGGTCGACCAGGCGGTGCAGCTTGAGCCAGTCGGACGCCGGCGAGCGGTCGTAGATGCCGATGCGCAGCTTGCCCAGGCGCGCCGGGTCGAGCTTCAGGAAGTCGTCGCCCGACTTCACCTGGTCGAGCCCCTGGCCCTGCGGGAACACCAGCGCATAGGTCGAGCGGTAGTAGGGCTTGGTCGCCGACACCTGGTCGTAGCCGACCGGCACGCCCATCACGATGTCGCACGGGTAGTCCTGCCCCGGCAGCTTGTAGCGCAGCGTGTTGCGGATGAAGGCCAGGCGCTGCGGGAACGAGTAGTACTGCACCGGCAGCCCGAGCGCCTTGCCGAACACGTCGGCGATGCGGTTCTCGATGCCCGCGCCCGCGACGTTCGAGAACGGCAGGTTGTTCGGGTCCTGGCACACGCGCAGCGCCTGGCGCTCCGGCGGCTTGTCCACGTCCTGCGCGGCGGTAGGCAGGCACGCCGCCGCGCCGGCCAGCGCGAGCGCCAGCGTGAGGATCTTGCGGGTGCGGTTCATTTGTTGGGTTCGACCTTGGCGCGCGTGATGGCGCCGTCCGAACGGCCTTTCAGGTAGGCGTACAGGTCGTTGATGTGTTCCTTGACCTGCGGGCTCTCGCCGAAGCTCGGCATGCCCTTGGGCAGGCGGCCTTCGGTGACGGTCTTGACGAACTCGTCCTGGCTCAGCGTCTTCAGGCTGTTGATCAGCGAGGGCCCGACCAGGCCTTCCTGGTTGGCGCCGTGGCAGCGGTCGCAGGCGGCCGCGCGCCAGGTGCGAAAGCCGTCCATCGTCTTCGCGTCGACCTTGTAGCCGTCGACCACGGTGTAGGGCTTGTCGTCGGCCAGCGCGCTCACTGCGAGGCACGCCAGCACGGCGACGGAAGTCTGGAACAGAGACTGCTTCAATTTCATTGAACCATCCACCATCAAGGGGGCGGGACGGCATCCCCCGGGGTGCCGTCCCTGTGCCCAGGTTGTCTCTCGATTCTTCTTCTTGCTTCTTCTTGGAGTCGCCGGCTGCCGTTCAGTTCGGCAGGGCAAACACCGTCAACGAACCGCCGAGCTCGGTGTACTGCGCCAGTTCCCGGTAGCCACCGACGGCGCCGAGGCCGTCCTGGTCCTTCTCGAGGCCTGCCGCCATGCCGATGCCTGCCCAGCCGCCGATGCCCGAGAACACGCCGATGTACTGCTTGCCCTTGTGCTCATAGCTGAACACGTTGCCGATGATCCCGGACGGCGTCTTGAACTTGAAGAGCTCCTTGTTGATGTCCTTCTTGTCGACGCACTTCAAGTAGCCCTCGAGCGTGCCGTAGCAGCTGAGCCCGCCGGCGGTGTTCAGCGCGCCGCTCCAGACCGAGAACTTCTCGGCATGGCTCTGCACGATCTTGCCGGTGCCGGCGTTCCAGGTGATGTAGTTGCCCATGCCGCCGTGGCTGCCCGGGGCCGGGTACATCGACAGCGTCGCGCCGACGTACGGCTGGCCGGCGGTGTACTCGACCTTGAACGGCTCGTAGTCCATGCACACGTGGTTGGTCGGCACGTAGAAGAGCTTGGTCTCCGGGTCGAACGAGGCCGGCTGCTGGTCCTTGCTGCCGAGCGCCGCCGGGCAGATGCCCTTGGTGTTGACGTCAGGCCCGCCCTGCGCGGTCGAGTACTTCGCCACCACCTGCGGACGCCCGGTCTTCATGTCGACGTGCGTCGCCCAGTTGACCTGCGGGTCGTACTTCTCGGCGACCAGCAGCGCGCCGGTGACGCGGTCCATCGTATAGCCGAAGCCGTTGCGGTCGAAGTGCACCAGCGCCTTGGTGGGCTTGCCCTTGACGTCGATGTCGGCCAGGATCATTTCGTTGATGCCGTCGAAGTCCCATTCGTCGTACGGCGTCATCTGGTAGACCCACTTGGCCATGCCGGTGTCGACGTCACGCGCGAAGATGGTCATCGACCACTTGTTGTCGCCGGGCCGCTGCGCCGGGTTCCAGGTCGACGGGTTGCCGGTGCCGTAGTACATCAGGTTCAGCGCCTTGTCGTAGCTGTACCAGCCCCAGGTGGTGCCGCCGCCGGTCTTCCACTGGTCGCCCTTCCAGGTCTTGGTCGACGAGTCCTTGCCGACCGGCGCCATCGCGCCATTGGTCCAGGTCATGGTCTTGTCGGGGTCGATCAGCATCTCGGCATCGGGCCCGACGCTGTAGCCCTTCCAGGCGAGCTTGCCGTCCTTCAGGTTGTAGGCCGCGATGAAGCCGCGCACGCCCCACTCGCCACCGCTGATGCCGGTGATGACCTTGTCCTTGAAGATGTGCGGCGCGTTGGTGTTCACCGCGCCCAGCTTCGGGTCGCCGTTCTTCACGCTCCAGATGACCTTGCCGGTCTTCGAGTCGAGCGCGAGCAGCATGCTGTCGGCCTGCTGCAGGATGATCTTGCCTTCGGCATAGGCCAGGCCGCGGTTCACCGTGTCGCAGCACATCTGCGGGATCACGGCCGGGTCCTGCTTGGGCTCGTACTTCCAGAGGATCTTCTGGCTGTCGAGGTCGATCGCGAACACCTTGTTCGGGAACGGCGAGTGCAGGTACATCGTGCCGTCGATCACCAGCGGCGAGCCCTCGTGGCCGCGCAGCACGCCGGTCGAGAAGGTCCACGCGACCTGCAATTTGCCGACGTTGCCGGTGTTGATCTGGTTGAGCTTGGTGTAGCGCTGGTTGTACATGTCGCCAGCCTRCATCGCCCAGTTCTTGGAGTTGGCGATGTTCTTCTCGACATCCGCATTCGCCATCGCCAATGGCGGCAGAGCAAGCAACACCATGCCCAGATGGCGCCAGATACGCCATGTCGACAGACCGGAATTTCGCATCGAAGTCTCCTGTTTTATGAAGTGAGCAGAGTCCGGTCGCGAAGCACCATTCCGAGATCCACCACACGCAGCGACCCACAGAACTCGGCGTGTGCAGAACCGCAAGTTCTGCGCCCATGTGCCACTGCGGGATTGCCCGAAGAGGGAAAACCCATGTTTCGCTCCAGCGCTGTGACGCTGGTGTTCCGGAATTGAAATGCCGCTGACACCTTGCGCCGAATTCGTGGCAACCACGTTCGGCACAGAGTGTTTCAGTGCCGCGCAGCAGGCGTGACGCGCCGCGCCGACGCCCGTGCAGGCTGCTGCGGCGCGCTGCGTTGCACTGCAGCATCGCGGTGGGCCCGTGTATTGCAGTGTTCGTGGTTCATGAGCTTCGCCATGCCCCCCTCGACGATGCTGCGGACCACCGGACTGACCAAGCGCTATGGCGAGCGCGCGGCGCTGCAGTCGCTGTCGCTGCAGGTGGCCGCGGGCCAGTTCGTCGCGCTGCTCGGCCCCAACGGCGCCGGCAAGTCCACCTTGTTCCAGTTGCTGACCGGGCTGTTCGCCGCCGATGAGGGCGAGGTCGAGGTGGCGGGGCATTCGCTGCGCCGCGCGGCCGCGTCGGCGCTGCGCCAGATCGGCGTGGTGTTCCAGCAGGTCTCGCTCGACCTCGACCTGAGCATCCGCCGCAACCTGCTGTTCCAGGCCGACCTGCACGGCCTGCCGCGCCGCCTGGCGCGCGCGCGCATAGCCGCCGGCTGCGAGCGGCTGGGCCTGGGCGGCGAACTCGACCGCAAGGTGCGCGAGCTGTCGGGCGGCAACCGCCGCAAGGTCGAGCTGGTGCGCGCCGGCCTGCACCACCCGGCGGTGATGCTGATGGACGAGGCCACCGTCGGGCTGGATCCGAAATCGCGCCAGGACCTGCTGGCCGCCCTGCGCAGCGACGTGCGCGAGCGCGGCGTGTGCGTGCTGTGGGCCACCCACTGGGTCGAGGAGGCGATGGCCGCCGACCGCGTGCTGGTGCTGCACCAGGGCGCGCTGCTGGCCGACGGCTCGCCGGCCGAGGTCACGCAGGCGCTTGGCGAATCGACGCTGGAGGCGGGTTTCATCGCCCGCACCGGCTGATGTTGACCACCAGCCAGAGAGACCCCATGGATCTGAACACCGCAAGCCGACGACTGGGCGCAGCGTGGGCGCTGGCCGCCTGCTGCACCGCTGCATCGGCGCAGGGCACGGCCTACGTGTCGAGCGAGAAGGACGATGCGCTGACGATGATCGACCTCGCGACGTTGACGGTGAAGGGCACCGTGCCGACCTGCAAGCGCGGCCGGCACATCCAGGTCACGCCCGACCGCAAGATCATGGTGGCCTGCACCGATGCGAACGCGGCCGACGTGATCGACCCGGCCACCGGCAAGTCGCTGCGCCGCGTGCCGCTGGGCGATGAGCCCGAGGCCTTCGACCTCTCGCCCGACGGCAAGACCATCTACGTGTCGAACGAGGATGCCGCCGAGGCCAGCTTCATCGACGCCGCGAGCGGCAAGACGCTGCAGTCGATCAAGGTCGGCCAGGAACCCGAGGGCGTGAAGGTCAGCGCCGACGGCAAGACGCTGTACGTCACCTCCGAGGTCGCGAGCCTGATCCACGTGATCGACGTCGCCACCGCGAAGATCACCAGCAATGTGAAGGTCGGCAAGCGGCCGCGCCGCATGGCGCTGACGCCCGACGGCAAGGAGCTGTGGGTGACCAACGAGCTCGGCGCCAGCATCAGCATCATCGCGACGGCCACCCATGCCGTCACCGACACCATCAAGCTCGAGGTGAAGGGCGCGCGCGCGACCGACATCACGCCGGTCGGCATCCTGATGTCGCGCGACGGCAAGCGCGCCTTCGTCGCGCTCGGCAAGGCCAACCATGTGGCCTTCATCGACGTGGTCAGCCGCAAGACCACGAACCTGGTGCTGGTGGGCAAGCGCGCGTGGAACGTGGCGCTCGACAAGGCCGAGGCGCGGCTGTTCGTCGTCAACGGGCTGAGCGACGACGTGACGGTGGTCGACGTGGCGGGTGCCAAGGCGATCAAGAGCATCCCGGTCGGCCGCGTGCCCTACGGCGTGGCGATCCTCGAATGACGCACGGTGCCGCAGGCCGCCGGCTGAGTTGGACGGTGACGCTGATGTCTTGCGCTGCCATCGCATCAACCGCCACCTCCGGCGCCGCCGCGGCCACGCTGAAGGCCACGCTGATCGTGCCGGCCGACGATGCGCGCCTGGAACGCACGCGGCTGGAGCGGGGCTACCTCGGCCACACCGGCGGCCCGGCGACCGACGGCCTGCAGGTGGCACTCGATGAGGGCAAGTTCGAACTCGAGGCCGCCGGCGCGGCCGTGGCCTTGAACGTGGTGACAGCCTCCACGCCCGACACCGCGCGCGCCGCCGCGCAGGCCGCCGAGAAGGCCGGCGCGGCCGTCGTGCTGACCGACCTGGGCAGCGACGCCACGCTGGCGGTGGCCGATGCGGTGAAGCTGCCGGTGCTGAACCTCGGCGACAGCGCCGATCGGTTGCGCCAGCAGGACTGCCGCGCGCGCCTGTTCCACCTGATCCCGAGCGAGCGCATGCGCGCCGACTCGCTGGCGCAGACGCTGGTGTCGCGCAAGTGGAGCAAGCTGCTGCTGCTGATCGGCAGCGGCCCGCAGGACGCCGTTCGCGCGGCCACCGCGCAGGCCTCGATCAAGCGCTACGGCCTGCAGCTGGTCGCCAGCAAGCCCTACAAGCTCTCGGCCGACCCGCGCGAGCGCGATCTCGCGAACCCGCTGCTGCTGACCTCCGGCGCCGCGTACGACGCGGTGTGGGTGGTCGACAGCGACGGCGAGTTCGCGCGCAGCCTGCCCTACCGCACCGTGCTGCCGCGGCCGGTGGTCGGCGATGCCGGGCTGGTGGCGCTGGCCTGGCATGCGCAGTTCGAGCGCTATGGCGCGCCGCAGGTGTCGCGCCGGTTCGCCAAGGCCGCGAAGCGCCCGATGACCGACCACGACTGGGCGGCGTGGATGGGCGGCAAGGCATTGATCGCGATCGCCGCGGCCGAGCCGAAGGGGCCGAACGCCGCGTGGGCGAAGGCGCTGGCCGCGACGCCGGTCGATGGCTCGAAAGGCGGCAGCCTGAGCTTCCGGCCGTGGGATGGGCAGCTGCGGCAATCGATGCTGCTGACCGACGGGCAGGGCGTGATCGCGCAGGCGCCGATCGAGGGCCTGCTGCATCCCACCGATGTCCTCGACACCTTGGGCGCCGATGCCCCGGAGAAGCTATGCAAAGCGACGCGGTGAAACCCGTGACCCCGCCCACCGCGGCGGCGCCCGTCGAGGCCGAAGGGCGGCACGGCATCGCGCATGCTTTGCAGGCGCTGCAGGCCATCGTGATGCGCGAGCTGTTCAAGTTCTCGCAGCAGACCGGCCGGCTGGTGTCGGCGCTGGTGCGCCCGCTGTTGTGGCTGGCGGTGTTCGCGGCCGGGTTCCGCAACGTGTTCGGCGTCGCCATCGTCGAGCCCTACGACACCTACATCCCCTACGACGTCTACATCGCGCCGGGCCTGGTCGGCATGGTGCTGCTGTTCAACGGCATGCAGTCGTCGCTGGCGATGGTCTACGACCGCGAGATGGGCCTGATGCGGCTGCTGCTGACGGCGCCGCTGCCGCGTTCGTGGCTGCTGTTCAGCAAGCTGTGCGCGACCGCGCTGCTCTCGGTGCTGCAGGCGCTGGCCTTCGTGGTGGTGGCGATGCTGCTCGGCACCGAGCTGCCGCTGTTCTCGTGGGCGGGGCTGCACGCGCTGCTCGCGCTGGTGTGCGGCGCGCTGATGCTGGGAGCGCTCGGGCTGCTGCTGTCGGTGCACATCAAGCAGCTGGAGAACTTCGCCGGCACGATGAACTTCGTGATCTTCCCGATGTACTTCCTGTCGACCGCGCTCTACCCACTGTGGAAGCTGCAGGAGTCGGGCGCCGAGTGGGTGTACCAGGCGGCGCGCTTCAACCCGTTCACGCATGCGGTGGAGTGGATCCGCTTTGCGCTGTATGGCAAGGATCCGGGGATCGCGCCGTGGGTGGTGCTGGGTTGCCTGGTGGTGTTCTTCGTCGTGGCGTGCTGGGGCTACGACCCGCAGCGCGGTTTTGGCGGTCTCGCCAAACGTGGAGGCGGCCCGGCATGACCGTCACCCGCCGCGGATTTGTCGGCGCTGCCGCGGCGCTCGGCGCTTGGCCGCTGGCGCGCGCGCAAACGCCGTACCCGTCGCGCCCGATCGTGATGTGGATCCCGTGGCCGGCCGGCGGCGCGACCGACATCTCGTTGCGCCTGCTGGCCGAGCTGGCCTCGCACCACCTGGGCCAGCCGGTCGTCACCGAGAACCGTGGCGGTGCCGGCGGCACGCTGGCGATGCCGGTGCTGCAGCAGGCCGAGCCCGACGGCTACACGATCGCGCAGCTGCCGCAGCCGATCTTCCGCGCGGTGCACACGCAGAAGGTGCTGTGGGACCCGATCCGCGACGTGACGCCGATCATCCAGGTCTCCGGCGTGACCTTCGGCGTGCTGGTCAGCGCGAGCAGCAAGCTGCGCAAGCTCGACGACCTGTTCGCGTACGCGCGCAAGAACCCGGGCCGCCTGACGATCGCGACCAATGGCGTCGGCACCACGCCGCACGTGGTGCTCGAAGAGCTGTTCACCGCGCGCGGGCTGAAGTACATCCACGTGCCGTACAAGGGCACCTCGGAGCAGATGATCGCGGTCGACTCGGGGCAGGTGATGGTCGGCGTCAATTCCACCGGCTTCGGGCCCTTCGTCGATTCGGGCCGGCTGCGATTGCTGGCCACGTTTGCCGCGCAGCGGTCGAAGCGCTGGCCGCAGGTGCCGACGCTGCGCGAGCTCGGCTTCGACATCGTCGCGATGTCGCCCTACGGCCTGGGTGGGCCGCGCGGCCTGCCGGCGGACGTGGTCGCGGTGCTGCACGACGCGTTCAAGAAGGCGCTGTTCGACCCGCTGTTCGCGCAGGAGCTGGCCAAGTACGACCAGGAGATCGACTACCTCGGCACGGCCGACTATGCCGAGGTCTGCCGCCAGCAGTTCATCAAGGAGGGGCTCATCGTCGAACGCATGGGCCTGTCTCGTGGCGGCAGCTGAAGGGCGCGCACGGCGCCGTCGCTTGCTGGGCGACATCGCCATCGTCGCGCTCGCGACGCTGGCGAGCTACGGCCTGGCGTCGTTCTTCGAACTGAGCGAGCTGGTGCAGCGCTGGGCCGTGCCGCACGAGCACTGGCAGGCCGACGAGTTGCCGTTCAGCCTCACCGTGCTGGCCGGCGGGCTGGCCTGGTACGCGCTGCGCCGCGCGCAGGACGCACGCGCGCAACTCGCGCTGCGCGAGCTGGCCGAGGCGCAGGCGCGCGAGCTGCTGACGCACAACCGCGAGCTGGCGCGCCAGCTGATCGCGGTGCAGGAGAGCGAGCGTGTGGCCCTGGCGCGCGAGCTGCACGACGAACTGGGGCAGGGCTGCGCCGCGGTGCGTGCCGAGACAGCCTTCGTTCGCCTGTGCGGCGCAGCCGATCGCAGCGCCACGCTGGCCGCCGTGGAGCGGGCCGACCGCGCGGCGCAGCAGCTGTACCAGGCGGTGCGCGGCATGCTGCGCCGGCTGCGCCCGGCCAACCTCGACGAGCTGGGGCTGGTCGCTGCGCTGCAGGAGCTGTGCGAGTCGTGGGAAGAGCGCAGCGGCGTGGCCTGCATCTTTCACCACGAGGCGCTGCCGCGCGAGCTCGGCGACGCGATCGACATCGCGCTCTACCGCGTGACGCAGGAGGCGCTGACCAACGTGATGCGCCACGCGCAGGCCAGCGCGGTGCATGTGAAGCTGGGCCGCAGCGCGCAGGGCGAGCTGCAGCTGAGCATCGAGGACGACGGCCGGGGCATGGACCTGGCCGCCGCGACGCGTGGCCTCGGCCTGCTGGGCGCGACCGAGCGGGCCGCGGCACTCGGCGGCGAGCTGGACGTGCGCGCGTCGCCGGGTGCCGGCGTGCAGCTGGTGCTGCGCGTGCCGATGCCCGCGACGGCCGCGGCCGACGCCGCGCTGCCGCACCGGGAGCTCGCGTGATCCGCGTGCTGCTGGCCGACGACCACCCGGTGGTGCGCAGCGGCTACCTGCGCCTGCTCGACCAGGCGGGCGACATCCAGGTGATCGCCGAAGCCGGCGATGCCGACGCGGCGTATGCGGCGTTCATCGCGCACCGGCCCGACGTGCTGGTCACCGACCTCGCGATGCCCGCGGGCGGTGGCCTGGAGCTGCTGCGCCGCGTGCTGCTGCGCGACGCGCAGGCGCGGCTGCTGGTGTTCAGCATGCACGACGCGCCGGTGCTGGTGCGGCGCGCGCTGCAGGCCGGCGCGCGCGGGTTCCTGACCAAGGCGAGTGCGCCGGAGTGCCTGGTCGACGCGGTGCGCGAGCTGCATGCCGGGCGCCGCTACCTGGGGCGCGAGTTGTCGCCCACGCTGCTCGAACGCGACCCGCACGACGAGGCCGACCGGCTGGCCGAGCTGAGCGCGCGCGAGTTCGAGGTGTTCCGGCTGCTCGCGCAAGGCCACTCGGCCGGCGCCTGCGCCGAGGTGCTGAAGCTGAGCCCGAAGACCGTTGCCAACCTGCAGACGGCGATCAAGGACAAGCTCGGCGTGGCCACCTCGGCGGCGTTGGTGCACCTGGCGATCCGGCATCAGGTGATCAGCACGGCTGGGGCTTGAGGCGCATGCGAAGCGGCTGCAGTTGACTGCAGCGCTTCAACGCGCTTTGCGCCCGAAAATAACGAACTCAATGAAAAGAGCGAGAAGCAATCCGCCCATCCAATAGGGAAGATGGGTGAGGGCAAAGCTCGCGATCTGAAAAGACAGAAATTGAGCGTAGACCTCATCTGTCGGCGGCCGATGGCGGTGTTGCAGGATGGACCAAATGAAATGAATGCTCATGCCTGCGAACCACGCGATTGCTGTCCATCGGTGGATGTTCTGCGGCTTGTACTTCATGGCATGCGCGGTGGGCTCTCGGCCAGCGTCTCGTCAGCCCTTCTCCTGCGCCGAGGCTGTCTTTACGGCTACGGCAAGATCGGACAGACCCTTCTCGTTCAACACACGCAGCAAATGGGCAAGCGCCGCTTCGTCAGTGTTGAGGCGTCCACCGTGAGCGCGAAGGTAGTCATAAGAGGCGGCCTGGCCCGCGAAGGCTGCCCAGTACAGCGGGGTTCCTGCAGCATCCTTCAAATTGACGTCGGCACCGTTGGCGACGAGAAATTCCACGATGTCTTGCCTGCCGTTGCGAGCAGCCGCGATCAACGCAGTCTGGCCGTCGTCGAACGCACGTGCGTTGACGTTCACTTTCTGCGACACCATTTCCTTCACGCGAGGGAGGTTGCCGCTCGAGGCCGCCCATACAAGGTCGTTGGAGTTTTGTGGTGAACAGGCCGTGATGGCAATCCACGACAGTAGTGTCACGGTGAGTCGAGTCGAACGTTTGATCATCTCAGCGCCGAATGAAGGTCGTCAGAGTTCGCAGCGCCTGACCGGCATCCCGGCGACTCCGCAGAACACCAGGGCAATGATCGTTGCGGCCAGTGCTCCGAAAGCGGACAACGCCAGTCGGGCCGACAGCGGCGTATGACTGCCAAGCGGGCCGGAGAACCAGAACGTCGCGCAGAGGCCGAGGACGGTGCCGATCAGCGCAACGACCACGACGCATCGCCAGGTGGTCAGGCGCTGGATTCGCTGAAGAACCAGCACGACGGGTGTCCCGATGCCGAGACTCAGAAAGTAGCTCAGCGGCAGCAGGGCAAGCAGGAACTCATCCACGAGTTTCCCGACATGTTCCGGGTTCGATGCGGGGTAGCCTGACCAAGCCAATGTCGCGAGAACGTACAGCAATGGCGCGCTCAGCGGGGCCAATAGCGCGGCCAGTACGAGGCGGTGTCTTCGCAACACGAACGTTGTGTTCACCTTCAATTTCTTCTGGGGTCAACATTCGCTGGGACTTGGGGCTCTTCTTCCTTGGGCAGCGTTTTGAAACCCGATGCGATCTCGTCGTACGAGGGGCATTCAGCAGAAGTCGTTCGAAGCTTCTTGCCTCGGTACGCGCAAGAAAGACTCAGGTGCCCCGAATTCGCGAACTCCTGGTAAGAAGTGGCGAAACCGCGGTGGAACGTCAAGACGAAGACGACCTCTCCCCGCGCATTCCAGAGAGTCTGGCAACCCGTGAAGTCGTCTTTCAATTGACGTGGAAAGATGAAGATGAACGAGCCCTCGTTCGCGTTTACCGCTGCCGCGAGGGGGGGCGGGGCCGAGATGCACTTGTGGTTTGGCGCCGCATGGCACGAGGCGCTCAGCCCAGCCAACAAAAGCGCCGACCCGAAGATGGTCGGTCGGTGATGGCGTCGAACTACTTGGAGCATTCGCATTCGGCCTTGTATCGCTCGATGAGCGTCTTGGATGCCTCAATCGCGCGCACGTAGGTTGCTGTCGAAGGGAGCACGTCTCCACGGAGGTGCTTGGCACTCGGAATGCCGCCGGACCAAGGTTGGAAATCTCGATGGCCCGCTGCAAAACTGTCCTGTGCAGCGTGCAACGCTCGCGCCAGTCCTTGCCGGTTGCAGTTCTTGATGTTGCCATCGACCCACTGCTCGTACAGCAGCCTTGCCTCATCGACCGATTGACCCGTCTTGCCGTCTCGCATGTGGTGCCAAAAGGCGCGATCAGTGTCTTGGCTGTGTTCCTGGAAATCAACACCCGCCACGTCGGCGTCCAGGTCTGGATATGAAGACAGGTCGCCGCCGAGAGCCTGCTTCGTGATCCACCGATGCTCCGCATATCCAAACAGCCCGCGAGGGTCGATGTAGCTGAGCGGGTTCCCGTTGACATAGGTGTACGTCGACACGCTTCCTCCGGCCAACCCGATCGGATCGCTTTGCGTGTAGTGCGCAGTTGCGCCTCCGTGCAGAGAGGTCAGGGCCAGCATGATCGCCAATGGCTTGAAATCGATTCGATTGAGCATCTTCTGTTCTCCAGATCGCTGTTGTCTATAAAGACTTCCTGGCTTCCTCGACCCGCCTGAGATAGGCGGACTCGGCTTCAGGACTGATGGGACGCCATCCGAGCGCTTGTGCGCGTTGATCCCATTCCATGACCTGTTGAGTCAGTTCGCGGTACTTGAGCCGCTCCTTCAAGGGCATCCGTGGATCGGGGCTGTTGTAGTCGAGCATGTAGGAGACGTCGGCCATCCAACCGTAGGCTGCTGCGAGATGCAACATGCCGTTGACGTGCTTCGGCGCGCGGGCCAGCAGGAGCAGTGCCAAGTCCACGCGAGGTTGCAGAACGCCGTTCGCTGCATAGAACTCGAGCAAGGTGTCGACCATCTCGACTGCGGCCTCCTTCTTCGAAAGCGGCCGCATGTAGATGCCGGTTCGCAGCGACAAGTCGGTCATCTCGTACAGCTGCCGCATCCAGACGTCGCGCGCGAATCCTCCGCCGCTTGTTGCCTCGATGTTGTAGAGCTGCCCGCTCTCGTCGCGGTACTTGACGAAGATGTGCCTGGGGACTGTCGCCAGCGTCACGTCCAAGCCGATCCTTTGACCGAGGACGACGAACAAGCTCGGCATCGAAACGCAATTCCCCTTGTGGCTGTCGAGATAGCTGGACAGAAGCTTGTTGCGAAGGTTCTTGCCGAGCGGGTCATCGAGGTCGTACTGGAAGGGGCGGTTGTCGTTCCAGGGGCCAGCCACGTACAGATACTTCTTCAGGGCTTCCACTTTCACCCTGCTGTTGGCCATGATGGGGAACGTTGCCTTGATCTCCCTTGCCATGCCGTCGAGCCGCTGGAGGTTGCCTGCAACGTCGATGCTCGGATCGATCATTCGTTGCACGGAGAGAATGAATTCGCCGAGGTCCAGCGCCTCATCTGGCTTCTCGAGTTCTGCCCTGATCGATTGCAATTGCGCTGTGAATGCCACAGGCCTGGGCAGGGGAGTGTTTTGAGCAAAGGCGGCTGCGCAACTGAGCAGCAGCGCAGCAATACAGGGTGAGAGGATCTTCATGATCTTTCCGCATGCCGAATGCGAGCGCGCCAGCTGGGCGCACGCAATGAACCTCGCCGTGCACTGACTCGAGTCAGGTGCACCGCAAGCGCTGATACATCGTGGATGTCGGGCGCAAAGAACTTGCGCTGACGGGCTGTGCCGACCGTGTGGCGAGCATGCCGCTGAGGCTGCGCCCAGTGAGGCGCTGAAAGTGGCTGCAATCTACCCGCAGGACGGCGACAGCGTCAACACCGGGCCAACGGGACAGGCGACCCTTGGTGTTAACGAGCAGCGCGGCCGGGAATTTTTCCCTGTGCCGCACGCCGCTCGCTTGTTAGCGTCGGGCACCACCACCCAGACGACTCCCGCAACTCCGAGACAAGGAAAGACCACCGGAGACTTGACATGCATCACCCGCTTGCTAACGCCTCGCTGTTGGCGTTGGCCGCATTCGCGCCCGCCGTCCACGCCCAATCGGCCCCGGCCGCCGAGGCGCCGGCACCGGTCGTGCTGCCCGAGGTCGAGATCGTGCTGACCACGCCGGTCCCCGGCACCGGCGTGCCCAAGGACCAGATCCCGTCCAACGTGCAGACCGCCACCGACCGGCGGCTGCGCCAGTTGCAGAGCCTGAACCTGCCGGAGTTCATGCGCACGCAGCTGCCCAGCGTCAACGTCAACGAGGTGCAGGGCAACCCGTACCAGATGGACGTCAACTACCGCGGCTTCTCCGCCAGCCCACTGCTCGGCACGCCGCAGGGCCTGTCGGTGTTCCTCGACGGGGTGCGCGTCAACGAGCCCTTCGGCGACATCGTCAACTGGGACCTGCTGCCGCGCGCCGCACTCGCCAACATCACGCTGCTGCCGGGCTCGAACCCGCTGTTCGGGCTGAACACGCTGGGCGGCGCGCTGTCGCTGCAGACCAAGAGCGGCGACACGCACCCCGGCACCGAGGTCGAGGTCGAGGGCGGCTCGTTCGGCCGCATCAGCACCGAGCTGACGCACGGCCGCAAGCTCGGCGAGACCGGCCACCTGTTCCTGGCCTTCGGCGCGCTGAACGAAGACGGCTGGCGCGACGAGTCGCCGTCGCGCGTGCGGCAGCTGTTCGTCAAGGGCGGGCAGCGCAGCAGCAGCTTCTCGTGGGACCTGAGCCTGGGCCATGCCGACAACCAGCTGGTCGGCAACGGCGGCCTGCCCGAATCAATGCTGGCGCAGCGCCGCGAGCAGGTCTACACCCGGCCGGATCTCACCGACAACGAGGCGACGCTGCTCACCTTCAACACCACGGCCAAGCTGGCTCCGCAATGGGAGATGGCGGCCACGGCGTATGCGCGGCGCAATCGCGCGTCGACGCTGAACGGCGACCTGAACGACGACTACGACCCGCCGGCCGTCGAGGAGGCCGGTGTCGAGAACCGCACCCGCACCAGCACCGACAGCGAAGGCCTGGCGGTGCAGGCCACCTGGAATGCGCAGCCGCACCGCGTGACGTTCGGGCTGTCGCAGGACCGCTCGCGCACGCACTTCGAGCAGAGCGAGGCCGAGGGCGATCTGGACGCGAGCCGCGCGGTGATCCCGACCGAAGACGCCGAGATCAACGCGAAGATCTCCGGCCGCAGCCGCACGACCAGCGTCTACTTCAGCGACCTGGTCGCGCTGCAGCCCAACCTGCAGCTCACCGTCTCGGGCCGCTACAACGACACCCGGGTCAGCACCGTCGACGACGGCCGGGCCGAGCTGGGCCTGCCGACGAACCTCGATGCCGAAGACCGCTACCGCAAGTTCAATCCGGCGATCGGCGCCACCTGGCAGGTGACGCCCAGCTTCACCGCCTACGGCAGCTGGAGCCAGGGCAACCGCGCGCCGAGCCCGATCGAGCTGGGCTGCTCGGACCCGGCCCATGCCTGCGTGCTGCCGAATGCATTGCAGTCGGACCCGCCGTTGAAGCAGGTGGTGTCGCAAACGCTCGAGGCCGGCGTGCGCGGCAAGCTGGCGCAGGGCCTGCGCTGGAATGCGTCGGTCTTCCGGACCATCAACCGGGACGACCTGCTGTTCATCAGCAACGGGCTGTCGGCCGGCTACTTCAGCAACGTCGGCCGTACCGTGCGGCAGGGCGTGGAGCTCGGTCTTTCGCAGCAGGTTGGCGCGCTGAACTGGGCGCTGTCGTACAGCTGGTTGCGAGCCACCTTCGATTCATCGGCCTGCCTGGTCTCCGAGGCCAACAGCAGCGCCGAGACCAGCGCCGCCTGCACCGGCGACGACGAGATCGAGGTGCGCAAGGGCAACCGCCTGCCCGGCCTGCCCAGCCACACGCTGAAGCTCAGCCTGGACCTGCAGGCCACGCCGAGCTGGCGCATCGGCGGCCAACTGCGGGCGCAATCGAAGCAATACGTGCGCGGCAACGAGAACAATGCCCACCAGGCCGATGGCGTCGACTTCTTCGGCAGCGGCAGCACCGCCGGGTTTGCGTTGCTCGACCTGACCGCGGGCTGGACCTTCCGGCCGGGCTGGGAGCTGTTCGCCAAGGTGTCGAACGTGTTCGATCGCAAGTACTCCACCGGCGGCCTGCTCGGCACGAACGCGTTCGATGCGAACGGGGCGGTGCAACCGCCTGCGGACTGGCGGCACGAGCAGTTCGTCGCGCCGGGGGCGCCGCGGGCCGGGTGGATCGGGCTGCGGGTGTCGTTCGGGAGTTCCGAGATCTGAAGGGAGAATGGGTCCGGCCCCTGAACTCCTCTCGGTGAACCTCATGCCCTCGACCCCGTGGTACGCCTCAATAGAGTCTGCAAACGCCAAGCCGGTGTCTTCCCTCTGAGTAGTGCGTATGAATCGTGTCGCGTTCAGCAGCGACAACCTCCATGAAATCCGGGCGTTCTTGTTGCCGACGGTCTGGGACGCGTCGACTGTTATCGTGCTGGCCGGCGAACAACACATCGAGCAGGCCACGATGACGACGATCACTGAATCTGCAAAGCATGGCTTTCAGCGCTGGTGGCATGCGCCGGTCTCGCGAAAGGACCGACTCCTCGGTGTCACGGTCGGTGCAATTGGGTGCTTCTGGATTGCATGCTTTGGACGAGGCTTGCTAGGCCCGTTGCCCATTGACCTCGGCGCCCTTGCGGTTTGGTCGATCTGTGGCGCAGTCGCGGGCGTTCTGCTTGGAACGCTCTTCCCCAAGGCGGTGATGTGTGCCTGCCTTCCGTTCGCCACTTTCGGTGGTGGTAGCTGAGTTGGCCAACAGCATGAAGCTTGACCGGCGAGAGTGAAGCCGCCATGGATGACCCTGCTTCGTTGAGTGCACTGACCTCCAACTCCTCCATCGAGCTGAGCTGCCTTCGGCAAGGTGGGGCACGCAGCTGACGTCAAACACTATTCCTACTCAAATGAAAACCCTCACGCTGATTGCAGCGATTCTTCTCGTGGTCTTCCAGAGTGGGTGCTCGAAGACAACCCACTCCTCCACCTATGGAAGCGACAACAAATGGTGGAAGTGCAGCACTGATCCCTCGAAGGGATGCGAGGGCGGAGATCTGAAGAACCTAGGGCTGACCGAGGCGGAGCAAAAGTACGTCGTCGAAGCCCTGGATAGAGCACCTTGGACACCCAGCCCCGCGACGGCGGAGAGCGTCATTTCTCACTTTGCCGAGAAGCCAAGCATCCATGTCGGCTCCAAGCTCATCTTCGAGAAGGACGCGCACGGTCTGTGCGCGGGTTGTTCGACATCCGTCTACCTCTACCGAGACCGAATCTCAATGATTCACTACTTCGTGCCGCGCAAGTTCCTTCTGGTCCGGCACGATCCTTCCGTCGACAAATGACAGGCCATAGGCAGAGGCGAGGCGTATGGGGCCAAACCCTTTCATCGAGAGGATGCCTACTGCCTTCGGCCTCCAAGCGACTCGCATGTCATACGTTGAGCGTCAACTCTTTGGCGATCAACTCGGGCAGCGTCGCGGATCGGGTCAACTTTCACATCCGGCTAGCCTGCGCCGGTACTCCTGACCGAAGAAGAGCAGCTATGTCGTTGTCTTTCGAAGCTTTCCTTGCGATGCTCGCGATCGCCGTGTTTCTGCCATTTTTCTTGCGGATGTACCGCACGTCCGGAATGATGGACTTCGTGAACATTGACCGTGAGTTCAGCCGGTATCGAGAAGGCGGTTTCGTGGCGGCCGAGACCACTATCCTGTTCTCGGACAAGCGAGTGGACCGTTTCGCTCCGAGCAAGTTCGTCGAGATCGGTGCCCCCTATGTGGCCGTATACGTTTGCAAAGACGAGCGCGGGCAGCATTGGTTGTGGAAGCTCTATCGCCCCACCGAGGCCCGTCCAACACTCCGCAAGTTGATGCCACAGGAGGCCAAGGAGATGCTGCAGCGTAGAAGCATGCTCTTGAGCGACCTGTGCCCCAAGCAGGCCGGACCGGTCGCAACAGCAGCGCTGCCCGCGAAAGCCAAGAGGATCAGTTTCTGGGACAGGTGACCGAGGGCGCTCTGGGCGCGTGAAGATCGGACCTCGCCGCTGTCTGCAAGTGGGCGCGATCCGCTGGCGGCACGGCACGTTGACGAGCGTCCGCAACCGTCGACCTCCCGGTCCTGCCAACGCCGATGACGGCGATCAGGGCTTGGCACGTCGGTGGTTTGAAACTCTATTGTTGAGAGAATGCGGCAGGGCTCGCTTCCTTTTTGAACTCTATTTCGCAGTTGTGAACTCTATTCGGTCGAACCACCCCGCCTGGCGCGCCGCGCTCATCGACCTCGACGGCACGATGGTCGACACTCTCGGCGACTTCGCCGTCGCATTGAACGCGATGCTCGGCGAGCTGGCGCTGCCGCCGATCGGCCGCGACTTCATCGCGGACACGGTCGGCAAGGGCTCGGAGCACCTGATCCGCTGCACGCTGGCCGAGGTGGGCGCGGACTACGAGCGCTACGACGACGCCTGGGCCAGCTACCAGCGGCACTACCGGCGCGTCAACGGCGAGCATGCCGAGGTGTTCCCCGGCGTGGTCGAAGGCCTGCTGCGCCTGCAGCGTGCCGGCGTGCCGCTGGCCTGCCTGACGAACAAGCCGACGGCGTTCGCGCAGGCCTTGCTCGAGAAGAAGCAGCTCGCCGGCTTTTTCCTCCACGTGTTCGGCGGCGATGCGTTCGCGCAGAAGAAGCCGCACCCGCTGCCGCTGCTCGAATCGTGCAAGGCGCTCGGCGTGCCGCCGTCACAGGTGCTGATGGTCGGCGATTCCGCCAACGATGCGCAGGCGGCGCGTGCCGCGGGCTGCCCGGTCATCCTCGTGACCTACGGCTACAACCACGGCGAACCGGTGCGTCAGGTCGATGCTGATGGCTTCATCGACCGACTGGATCAATTGTGGATCGAAGCCTAGGGCCGAGCGCCGGGCCGCCCCAAGCCGGCCCGCATCCCCTCGGGGGATCGGTCGACGTACCCGTCGACCGAGGGGTCAGTTATTACCGGCGCCGGCACCGTTGCCGGTGGCCGTCTTGCCGAGCAGCGCATCCTTCAGCCCCGAATCGGCGGGCGAATGGCCCAGCCAGATCTTCAGCAGCGACGAATAGAACTCGGGTTCCTTGATCGGCTCGTTGGCCGGCTTGCCGTTGACGACGATCACCGTGCCCTGGCCCGGGGTCCAGTCGACGTAGAACGAATCGCCGGCCACCAGCTTCTTCTTCGCCGAGAACACCTCGCTGAGCTTCAGCGTGCCGGCGATCGACTTCATGAAGTCGTCGCGCGTCGTGTTCTGCTCCATGCCGCGCGTGAACAGCTTGCCGAGTTCGTTCGCGTCGATGTCGCGCAGCATCGTGATGTGCATGCGGCGCGGGCCCGGCGTCGCGAGCACCGCCTCGGGCGTGGTCGCCTTCGCCGTCAGGTACAGGCCGGCGGTGTAGACCTTGAAGATCGCCTTGTAGCGGATGCCGGCGCCGTTCAGCACCAGCTTGGTGTTGGCCACCTGCACGGTGGGCTCGTAGCGCACGCCCGCCAGTTCGATGGCCTGGGGTTGGGCTGGGGTCTGGGTCTGGGCTTGCGTTGCAAGCGGTGCCGCGAGGGCAGCGGCCGTCACGGCCAGCAGGAAGGTTTGACGAATCACGGCAGTCTCCATCTCGTTGTCATGGGGCCCGGCGACCCCAGTATGGGCCGCTCCGGGCAACGCAGGAGTGTCTGACGGTGACAGGCGTCGGTCCATTCATGATTTCACGGACGACCGATCGCTTCCCTCGATGGAATGCCAAGCCTGCTACACTTTTTCGATGTTCATCGCACGCAAGCAAACCAAAGGGTCGAACGACCGGGGAGCCTGGCCCTGGCGGGCCTGATCCTCGCAGGCTGGTCATCCAGCACCTAGATTTGCTTGCCGCGGGCCGGGTTGTTTCCAACCCCTCCCCCCGGCTCCATCGGCCGCCGCGCTCGCCTTGCACCTCGCGCCGCGTGCCACCCGAAGAATGCAGTCACAGGCCCGCCCCTTGGGCGCCGCGCCGGGCCGTGGAGGGCCCTCGAACGTGATCACCGAACTTGAATTCAAGAGCCTCGCCGCGCAGGGCTTCAACCGCATCCCGCTGATCGCCGAAGCCTTCGCCGATCTCGAAACCCCGCTCTCGCTCTACCTGAAGCTCGCCTACGGCACCGGCAGCGGCAAGCACAGCTTCCTGCTCGAATCGGTGGTTGGCGGCGAACGCTTCGGCCGCTATTCGTTCATCGGCCTGCCGGCGCGCACGCAGTTGCGCGCCACCGGCTTCCGCACCGAAGTCGTCACCGATGGCCAGGTCGTCGAAACGCACGAGGGCAACCCGCTCGACTTCGTCGCCGAGTACCAGAAGCGCTTCAAGGTGGCGCTGCGCCCCGGGCTGCCGCGCTTCTGCGGTGGCCTCGCCGGCTACTTCGGCTACGACGCGGTGCGCTTCATCGAGCCCAAGCTCGCGAAGACCGAGCTGCCCGGCGGCATCGGCACGCCCGACATCCTGCTGCTGCAATGCGAGGAGCTGGCCGTCATCGACAACCTGTCGGGCCGGCTCTACCTGATCGTCTATGCCGACCCCGGCCAGCCGGAGGCCTTCTTCAAGGCCAAGCGGCGACTGGCCGAGCTGGGCGACAAGCTGAAGTACAGCGTCACCGCGCCGCCGGTGCGCCGCGGCACCTCGCACGCGGTGGAGCGCGAGTTCGCGAAAGAGGACTACCTCGCCGCGGTGCTGAAGGCCAAGGAGTACATCGCGGCCGGCGACATGATGCAGGTGCAGGTCGGGCAGCGGCTGAAGAAGCGCTACACCGAATCGCCGCTGAGCCTGTACCGCGCGCTGCGCTCGCTGAACCCGTCGCCGTACATGTACTTCTACGACATGGGCGACTTCCAGATCGTCGGCGCGTCGCCCGAGATCCTGGTGCGCCAGGAGACCACGCCCGAGGGCGAGAAGATCACGATCCGCCCGCTCGCCGGCACCCGCCCGCGCGGCGCGACGCCGGCGCAGGACAAGGCGCTCGAGGCCGAGCTGAGCACCGACCCGAAGGAGCGCGCCGAGCACGTGATGCTGATCGACCTGGCGCGCAACGACATCGGCCGCATCGCGAAGACCGGCACCGTGAAGGTGACCGAGGCCTTCACGGTCGAGCGTTACTCGCACGTGATGCACATCGTCAGCAATGTCGAGGGCCTGCTGAAGGACGGCATGACCAGCCTCGACGTGCTGCGCGCGACCTTCCCGGCCGGCACGCTGACCGGTGCGCCCAAGGTGCGCGCGATGGAAATCATCGACGAGCTCGAGCCGGTCAAGCGCGGCATCTACGGCGGCGCTTGCGGCTACCTGAGCTTCGCCGGCGACATGGACGTGGCGATCGCGATCCGCACCGGCATCGTCAAGGACAACACGCTGTACGTGCAGGCCGCGGCCGGCGTGGTGGCCGATTCGGTGCCCGAGCTCGAATGGAAGGAGACCGAGGCCAAGGCCCGCGCGCTGATCCGCGCGGCCGAGCTGGTCGAGGAAGGCTTCTGATGGGCGCGCGGCGCATCGGCCTGATCGGTGACCGCGACGACACCATCACCGCGCACCGCGCGATTCCCGCCGCGCTGCGGCTGGTGGCAGAGCAACTTGCGCAGCCGGTCGCGTTCGACTGGCTCGCGAGCGACGCACTGCCGGCCGACGAGGCGCTCGCCGCGTACGACGGCCTGTGGTGCGTGCCGGGCAGCCCGTACCGCGACATGGACGCGGTGTTGCAGGCGATCCGCATCGCGCGCGAGCGTGGCGTGCCCTTCCTCGGCACCTGCGGCGGCTTCCAGCATGCGGTGATCGAGTACGCGCGCAACGCGCTCGGCTGGGCCGATGCGGAGCATGCCGAGACCGCGCCGCAGGCGCCCCGCGCGGTGATCAGCGCGCTGGCCTGCTCGCTGGTCGAGGTGAGCCAAGACCTGCGGCTGCAACCCGGCTCGCGCATCGCGGCCGCGTATGGCACCGAGACCGCGCAAGAGGGCTACCGCTGCAACTACGGGCTGAACCCGGCGTTCGCCGCGCAGCTGACGCAGGGCCCGTTGCGCGCCACCGCGCACGACGAGCACGGCGAGGTCCGCGCGATCGAGCTGGACGGCCATCCGTTCTTCGTCGGCACGCTGTTCCAGCCGGAACGTGCCGCGCTGAAGGGCACGGTGCCGCCGATCGCCGCGGCCTTCGTGCGGGCTGCCGCGGCGCGCTGACTCAGCCGGTCGGGCCCTGGTGGAACACCAGGTCCTCGACGGGCTGCCCGCCCACCAAGTGCTGCTCGATGATGCGGTCCATGTTGGCCGGCGTCACGTTGTAGTACCAGGTGCCGTCGGGCTGCACGCACATCACCGGCCCGCCCTTGCAGGCGGCGAAGCAGCTGACGCGGCTGCGCTTCACGCGCAGCTCGCCCTCGTGCAGCCCGGCGGCCTTGAACTTGTCGCCCAGGCTGTCGAACAAGGCTTGCGATTCGCCCTGCTCCGTGCAGCGCGGGCCGGTGCAGATCAGCAGGTGGCGGCGGTACTCGCCGATCTTGGGCTTGATCACTTCGTCAGTCATGGGCTTGCGTTCCTTGGTGAGTCGTCAGAAGGTGGCGCGCATCGAAACGCGCAGCGTGCGCGGTTCCATCGGGTGCACGAGCCGGCCATCGATGCCCGCGCCACCGTTGCAGCTGGGGCCGTCGTTGCGCGAGCACGCCGCACCCCAGTACTCGATGTCATAGGCTTCGCGGTCGAACAGGTTCAGCACGTCGAGCGTGAACTGCAGCGACGGGCTGGCGCGCCAGCCGGCCTTCAGGTTCGCGGTCCACAGCGATGACGAGCGCTGCGTGCCGGTCTCTTCCAGCGCGTAGCTGCCGATGTGGCGCCAGCGCAGCCCGCCGAACCACGCGCCATGGTCGTCGGCCGCCAGCGCGAACGAGGCCGAGCGTGGGATCGCGTTCGGCACGTGGGTGCCGCTGCCGGGCTCTGCTTCTTGCTCGAAGCGCGCTCGCGACCAGGCCACGTCGGCATCCAGCAGCAGCCAGCGGTTGATCTGCCAGTCGTTCGACCACTCGATGCCGGCGCGCTTCGACGCGCCCTTGGGCTCGGTCACGCCGGCATCGCCGATGAACACCAGCTCGGACGCCAGCTTCACCTGCCACAGCGACAGGCTGGTGTTCCAGCCCGGCAACGGCACCGCGCGCAGGCCGATTTCGCTGCCGGTGGCGCGCACCAGCGCCGGCACCGGGTCGACGGCCGCCGTGACGCCGCGCACGTCGTTGCTGTGGAAGCCGCGGCCCCAGTTGGCGTACAGCTCGGTGCGCATCGTCTCGCCGAACGGGCCGAAGGCCAGCCCCAGCTTCGGGCTGACCTGATGGGCCTGTGCGCTGCCGCCGTTCTGGACGTTGCCATCGCCGCCGGTCGGCGTCACGTTCGCACGCACGGTGTCGACACGCAGGCCCAGGTCGCTGCGCAGCCACGGCTGCCATTGCGTGCGAGCTTCGGTGTAGAGGCCCAGCAGCGTCTCGCGCACACGGTCTTCGCGCACGGTACCGGTCCGTTGGCGGTTCACCGTGCCGTACAGGCCGAGCGTGCCGATGCGGTCGTGGCGCAGCTGCGCGCCCAGCGTCAGCTCGGTCTCGTGGCCGGCCGGGGCGATCGCCCAGTGGCGCGCCACCTGCCCGCCCCACACGGTGCGCTCGTCGGCCTGCTCGTGCTGGTCGCCCTGCTCGCCGCTGATGTAGCCGGACGGGTTCGAGAACAGGTTCAGGCCGTAGTCGATCACGTAGGCACTGGCCTGCGTGCGCGTGTTGCCGTCGCTGCCGGCCCAGTCGGCCGACAGGCTGTGGCGGTGCGTGCGCCCGCCGTCGCCCGGCACCAGTTCGCCGAAGCGGTCGATCTCGCCGGAGGCGATCGCGTGTTCGGGAACGTGCTCGGTGGCGGTCCACTCGGCGTGGTAGGCCATCGCGGTCAGCGCGTAGCCGTCGCGCGCCGTGCCTTCGGACAGGCGCAGCACGCCGTTGACCTTGCGCAGCCGCTCGGGCTGCTGCCACGGTCCGTCGTTGGTCGCGGCCTCGAAGGCGGCCAGCAGCGTCGGGCCGCTGTCTTTCTCTTGTCCGAGCGGGCGGCTGCCCGCGGCGAGCACGCGGCGGAAGTCGTGCGGGCCGACGCTCAGGTCGACCATCGGTGCCGGCAGCGCGCGCTGGTACTCGATGCGGGCCGAGCCGGTGGTTGCGAAATCGCCGTCCTCGGCGGCGTAGACGCCCTTGCGGTAGCGCATCGCGCCGATCAGCTCGGGGATCAGGAAGTTGAGGTCCATGTAGCCCTGGCCGTGCGCATGGCTGGCCATGTTGACCGGCATGCCGTTGACGTAGCTCGCGAAGTCGCTGCCGTGGTCGAGGTTGAAGCCGCGCAGGAAATACTGGTTGGCCTTGCCGTCGCCGCTGTGCTGCGTGACGGTCATGCCGGGCACCGTCTCCAGCACCTCGGCCGGGCGCAGCAGCGGCCGGTTCGCGAGCTGCTGGGCGCTGACCTTGCCTTCGGTGGCGGAGTCGGCGAGGCCGATCATGTCCTGGCCGCGGCCGATGATGGTCACGGGGGCCAGGGCGGCGGGGCTGTCCTCGGCCGTGGCCGGGGCAGGGGTGAAGAAGGTCATCGCCAGGGCCGTGGCGGCCAGGGCGGGGGGCAGCTTGCGCTGTTGCATCGTTGAAAGACTCGTCGCTGCATGGCATCCGCATTCCCGCAGATGCATGCGTGGTGTTCGCCGCGGCCCTCGGGCAGCGGCCCCTCACGCCAGGCCGGTATCCGGACTCGCGAGCCGAGACCCTTTCAGGCCCCGAACGCGTCGCCTTCCCGGGCCGGAGGGCCCAGTGGCTGGCGGTGCTGTATCGCTACAGAACCGCCGTGACGCGTCTGCGCTCGCACACCGTTGCGGGTGCAGTCGGGGCTTCGAACCCCGTTCCCGTTTGACCCGCGGCGCAGTGAACGCCGCAGGCACCTGGTCGTGTCTGCCGCGCGGGGGCCATCGGCTCGCCCCCGCGCGGGTCTCAGCCCTCCCCCTCGTCGGTCGTCGCGTTGGTGGTGTTGCTGGTGGTGATCTCGATCGGCTCGGCCAGCGTTGCCGCCAGGTAGTCGGCCGGCAGCCCGTGCAGCCGCGCGAGGTCGGCCATGGTGTGGCCCTCGGCGACCTGCGCCTGCAGTGTTTCGAGCCAGCCCAGCAGGCCGGTGCTCAGCGAGCGGCCGGCGCGTTCGCCGTCGCGCGTCTCGCCGCCTTGCTCGATGTCGTACTTGTTCGAGTAGCCGCGCGGCGTGACCATCAGCCCGTCGCGCACGAAGGTGTGGCTGTTGCCGATCAGCACCGTGCTGAGCATGCCGATCTCGCTCTCGGCCATCGTGGCCAGCGTGGTGAACTCGATGCGCTCGCGGCGCCGGTAGGCGCTCTTGACGACGGCCACCGGCGTGTCGGGCCGGCGGTGCCGCAGGAACAGCCGCTGCGCCTCGACGATCTGCCGCGTGCGGCGGCCGCTCTTCGGGTTGTAGAGCGCGACGACGAAGTCGGCCTGCGCGGCCGCATCGAGCCGGCGCGCGATCACCGGCCACGGCGTCAGCAGGTCGCTCAGCGAGATCGAGCAGAAGTCGTGCGTCAGCGGCGCGCCGACGCGGGCCGCGCAGGCGTTGATCGCCGACGCGCCGGGCACCACCTCGACCTGCACTTCGTCGGCCGGCGTCCAGCCGGCCTGGAACAGCACCTCGTAGGTCGGCCCGGCCATGCCGTAGACGCCGGCATCGCCCGACGAGATCAGCGCGACCTTCTTGCCGGCGCGGGCCGCCTCGAGCGCGCTGACGGCCCGGTCGAGCTCCTCGGTCATGCCCTTGCGCACGACCTCCTTGCCTTCGAGCAGGTCGGCGACCAGCTTGATGTAGGTGACATAGCCGACGACGACATCGGCCTCGGCGATGGCCTCGCGGGCGCGCTGGGTCATGTGCTCGACGGCGCCGGGGCCGATCCCGACCAGCGTGATCTTGCCGCTCATGCCAGGCTCCCGGTCGGCAGCGTTGCGTTGCCGGGCGATCGATCGAGCAGCGGCGCCAGCCAGCGCTTGAACACCGGCGCGGCAACCACGCCCATCGACAGCCAGAACAGCGACGCCGACACATGCGTTGCCAGCACGAAATCGCGGCCCAGCACCTGCAGGCGCTGGTGCGCCTCGCCGCTGAAGGCGCCGAGCGGGTCGCCGATCAACTGCGGCGCGCCGATCACGAACGGCAACGCAAGCCACGCCGCGGCAGCCACCCAGCGCCACGGCTTGCTGCCGAACGCGACCAGTGCGCAGGCCGACAGCGCGCTGCCGGCCGCGAGCAGCCACCACAGCTGCCGCAGGTGCAGGTCGGCGGCCTCCATGCCCGGCACTTCGGCCGGCAAGCCGAGCGAGGGCCACAGGTGCAGGCTCAGCCAGCCGGTCGCGGCGACTGCCGCGGCGATCGGCCAGGCGCCTGCCGACAGCCCCCGCTTCCAGGTCCACGCCCCCATCGCCGCGAACACCAGCAGCGCGAGCGCGAACGCATTCAGCAGGTTGGCAACCCAGGTCCAGAAGCCGCGCTCGACGCCGTCGGCTGGCGTCCAGTCCAGGTCGTGGTGGTGCGCATGGGCGGCTTCTTCCGGCGTGTGGGCATGGGCGTCGAGGGCGGCCTGCACGGGTGCCTTCTGCACCTCGAACTCCTCGGCCGCGAGGATGATCGGCACCGCCTGCCAGCGTTGCACGATCCACTGCAGGCTGCCCACCGCCAAGGCGACGAGCAGTGCACACCACACCAGGCGTCGGAACAGCATCATCGGCTCCCGCTCAGTGGCACGGACGGCCGGTGGCGTGGCGCACGTCGTGCGCCGCGTTGTGCGCGAGCGGGCTCTCGGCGAACGCGACGCCGTACAGCATCACGACACCGAGCAGCGCGCCGGCGGCGAGCTGGCGCAGCACGCCGCGCGAGGCGGTGGCGGGGAGGTCGATGGTGGGTTGAAGAGCTTGTTGCGAGTTCATGGGATTTCCTTTCAGAAGAGGGGGGAGAGTTATCTGCAGCGCGCGATGGAGACGGTGGCGTGGCGACCGTCGTCACCGCGCAGGATGTGTTTCTCAACCAGCAATGAGCTTGCTGGCGCTGCGCCGGCCGCAAGCAGCGCGGCCGCCTCGCTGACCGACGGCGTGCCGGTGTAGCGCCGCACCGTCTCCGACGGGTTCGGCACCTGCACCTCGGCCAGCTCGGCGGCATCGTAGAAGTGCAGCGACCAGCCGCGCTGTCCGGCCAGTTCCAGCAACCCGCGCTCGTCGGACTTCAGCGTGATGCTGGCCACCGCGGCCACGTCGGCGAGCGCGACGCCTGCCAGCGCCAGCGCCTCGCCGACCGCGCGCGACAGCGTCTCGACCGGCGTGCCGCGGTCGCAGCCGAGCCCGAGCGCGACCCTCATGGCGCAGCCTCGTCGAGCGGCGGGCGGTAGACGACCAGGCGCTCGTTCAACTGCTGCCACAGCGTGTCGTCGATCGCGCGCCGCGTGACCCACAGCACCGCCTTGAAGCGCGCCAGGTCCACGTCTTCGAAGCGCTCGAAGCGATGGATGCTGGCCGGCAGCGGCGTCGGCCGGGTCCACCAGTTCGGGCTGCCCGCTTCCTGCACGAAGGCGATCGGTTCGCCGTTGACGACGTGGGCCGAGACGCGGGTGATGTTGAGCTTCGGCGCCTCGACCTTCCAGCCGAGTTCGCGGCCGAGGATGTCGACGGGAATCGTCTTGCCGACGTCGGAGGCGGTGGTCAGCACCGGTGTCGCGCCGAGCAGCGCGGCGACCTGTTCGGCACAGGCGTTCGCGCCGCCCACGTGGCCCGACAGCACCGGGATCACGAACTGGCCGGCGTCGTCGACGACGGTGATGCCGGGATCCTCGTCCTTCGATTTCAGGTGCGGCGCGATCAGCCGCACGACGGCACCGAGCGAGACGAAGAAGATCAGCTGGTCGTAGGCCGCGAACAGCGGGCCGATCTCGTCGCGCAGTGCCGCGGTGTAGGCGCGCAGCGGGTTCGCGAGGCCGGCGAAAGTGGCGGCGAATTTCTCGGCGCAGACGATGTGGGCGTGCGGCAGTTGCGCGGCCAGTTGGGCCGCCTGGGATGCGCCGTGCTTGGTGATCGCGACGATCGCGATGCGGGGGTCAGTCATCGAGGGTCTCCGGGCTGGATTTCTTGAGGCATCCGCGGATCCGTTCGCCACGGACGCGCAGGTGGTTGTGGACCAGCATCAGCGACAGGTAGCTGACCTTCTGGCCGCGCAGCGACAGCATCTCGGCACCGCGCAGCACGCGCTCGTCCGGCGCGCCGCAGCGTTCGATGAAGGCCGCGCCGTCCAGCAGCGCGCGCTGCTGCAGCCAGTCGAGCAAGTCCTCGATCAGCGGCTTGACCTTCATCAGCACCAGCGTGTCGAAATCGCCGAGCAGGCGGTCGAGCGCGCTGACGCCATAGGCCGCGGGCACCACCGCGATGGTGTCGTCCTGCTCGCCCAGCGGGCGGCCGAGCGTGGCGGCAGCAGCGTTGAAGGCGTTGACGCCGGCGATGGTGTCGACCGCGATGCGCTCGTCGCGGGCCTTCACGGTGCGCGCCAGGTGGCCGAAGGTCGCGTAGGTGCTGGCGTCGCCCTCGACCAGGAACAGCACGTCGCGCCCGGCCAGCAGCAGCGGCAGCACGGTGTCGGCCGCGCGGTGCCAGCTGCGCAGCAGCTTCTCCTCGTCGTGCGTCATCGGGAACAGCAGCGGCAGGTGCTCGGCCGGCGGCGTGAGCTCGCTGCGAACGACGATGTCGAAGGCATAGCTCGGCGTCTTCGTGCTGCGCGTCGGGTAGGTCCACACGGTGTCGCGGCGCGCCAGTTGCGCCCACGCGGCGCGCGTGATCAGGCCGGGGTCGCCCGGGCCGAGGCTGACGCCGATCAATCGTCCGAGCGTCATGCTGCAGCCTTTCGCGCGCAGACGATCCAGACCGGGTTCTCGGCCGCCATCCGGTGCATGTGCAGGATCGGCTTGCTGCGCGAAGCCTGCAGCATCACGACGTCCCACTCCGCGCCGAGTCCGGCGAGCGTGCTGGTCGCGGTGCCCAGGTTCTCGATCGTCACGAAGTTCATCACCAGCTGCCCGCCCGGGCGCAGCCGCCGCAGGCACAGCGCGATCAGCTCGGCCAGTTCGCCGCCCGAGCCACCGATGAAGACCGCGTCCGGGTCGGCCCAGCCGTCCATCGCCTGCGGCGCCTTCGCGTGCACCAGCGTGTGGTTGCCGACCCCCAGCGCCGCGCGGTTGCGGCCGGCGATGGCCACGTCGTCGTCGTTCTTCTCGATCGCGTACACATGGCCGGCCGGGCACAGCCGTGCCGCCTCCAGCCCGACCGCGCCCGAGCCGGCGCCGATGTCCCAGACGATGCTGTCTTCGCGCAGCTGCAGGCGCGCGAGCGACACCGCACGCACCTCCAGCTTGGTGATCAGGCCCTTGTCCGGATGGCGCTGTTCGTAGCTCGCGTCCGGCAGGCCGAAGCGCACCGGCAGGGCCCGCGCCGACTGGCGCCACAGCAGCACGACGTTCGGATCGGCGAAGCGCGCCTGCGCCGCGTCGGCGATCGACAAGCCGGTGACGATGCGCTCTTCGGGCTGCAGCAGCCGCTCGGCGACCGCGATCTGGAAATCGTCCGCCAGGCCCTCGGCCTGCATCATCCGCGCGATGCGGTCGGGCGTGTTGTCGGGGCTGGTCAGCACCGCCAGCCGCGCCTGGCGGCGCAGCGATTGCGCGAGCGCGTACAGGCCGTGCGACGGCTCGGCGCCGGGGCCGGGCCATTCGCCGGCGTCCTTCGCATGGACGCTCTCGATCTTCAGGTCCTGCCACACCAGCCCGACGCGGGCGCAGGCGAGCTGGATGGTCGACAGGTTGGGCAGCACCTCGATCGCGTCCAGGCACAGCTGCATGCCGAGGTAGCCGGCGATGCCGTGGCACAGCGGGTCGCCGGTGGCCAGCACCACGCAGCGCTTGCCGGTGGCCTGGGCCTGGCGGATGTCTTCGGCCACGGCAGCCAGGCCGCCGATCGCGCGGCGCTCGGCCTCAGGCTGGATGCGCGATTCGAGCAGCGCCAGCGTGCGCTTCGCGCCGATCACCAGGTCGGCCTCGGCCAGCGCCTGCAGGGCCGGTGCGCCGAGGCTCGCGGCGCCGTCGTCGAGCACGCCGACGATGCGGCAGCGGTGCGGGCGGGGAGCGTCGTGGGTCATGTCATTCATCATTCGAAGAGGCCTCCGCAACCTTCTTGCCGTCGAAATCGCACACCAGCACGTCGAGCCGGAAACGGCCCGGGTAGCGGCCCATCACGGTGCTGACCACTTGGCGCGCCAGCGCGCGGTGGAACGGGTCGATCAACCCCAGCGCCTGCATGCGCTCGGCCGCGAAGCGCGCGGTCTCGGCGGCGGCGATCGCGGCGCATTCGTCGGGCGGCGCGCCGATGCTGGCGGCCAGCCGGGCCAGCAAGTCGGTGTCGACCTCGGCGCGGTTCGCGTGCGTGATGGTCTCGCCCTGCGCGATCTTGGTCAGCTTGCCGACCATGCCGCCGATCACGATGCGCTTCAGCTTGGCCTTCACCGCGGCGTCGAGCGCGTAGCGCAGGAAATCGCCCATCTGCACGAAGCAGGCCTCGGGCAGGCCGGGCATCTCGGCGATCGCGAACTTCTCGGTGCGCCCGCCGGTGGTCAGCACGACGGTGTCGCTGCCGGTGGTGGCCGCGACCTCGACCCCTTGCACCACGCTCGCGCGGTAGGCCGCGGTGCTGTAGGGCTTGACGATGCCGGTGGTGCCGAGGATCGAGATGCCGCCGAGGATGCCCAGGCGCGCGTTCAGCGTCTTCTTCGCCATCTCTAGGCCCTGCGGCACCGAGATCGTGACCTGCAGGCCGTCGCTCGCGAGCAGCGCGGTGCCGACCTCGCGCACGTTCTCTTCGATGTTGCGGCGCGGCACCGGGTTGATCGCCGGCCCGCCGACCGCGAGGCCGAGCCCGGCCATCGTCACGGTGCCGACGCCGAAGCCGCCGAGCAGCACCACCTCGCCGGCCGCGCCAGGCAGGCGCAGCACGTCGGCCGTCAGGTGGGCCTTGTCGGTGCAGTCGGGGTCGTCGCCGGCGTCCTTGATCACCATTGCGTGGGCGCTGCCCGCGTCGCATTGGCCGTCACTCACGTCGAAGCGCACGCGCTGGCCGTTCGGCAGCAGTGTTTCGACCGACGGCGGCACCTCGCCGTCGATCAAGCCCAGGACCGCCGCGCGCGCGGCCGCAGCCGAACACGCACCGGTCGTGAAACCGGTGCGGGTGCCGCGCTTGACGGTCTTCTCCATCATGGCGGGGTGGCCCCCGGCGCGTGCTCCGGCGTCGCCTCGGCGAGGCTGAGCAGCGCGTGGATCGCGGCGACGACCAGCGTCGAGCCGCCCTTGCGGCCGCGGATCACGATCCACGGCACGTCATCGACCTGCGACATCAGCTCCTTCGACTCGGCAGCCGACACGAAGCCGACCGGCATGCCGACCACCAGCGCCGGGCGCGCGCCTTCGTCACGGATCAGCCGCACCAGCTCGATCAGCGCAGTCGGCGCGTTGCCGATGCCGATGACCGCGTCATCGAGCAGCCCGAGCCGGTGCGCCTTGCGCATCGCCTGCACCGCGCGCGTCGTGTCGTCGGCCTTGGCCTGCGCGATCACGTCGGCATCGGCGATGAACTGGTGCGTGCGCATGCCGAAATGCGCCAGCCGCGGCGCCGACAGGCCGACGCAGATCATCTCGACATCGGCGACCACGCGCGAACGGCCCGACAGGATCGCGTGGATGCCGGCCGTCACCGCGCGCGGATGGAAGGCGGTGAGCCCGTTGAAGTCGAAGTCGGCATTCGCATGGATCATGCGGCGCACGATCGGCCACTGGTGCGGCGCGTAGTCGTGCGGGCCGACCTCGCGGTCGATCACCGCGAAGCTGTCGTGCTCGATCGCCCGGCCGGCGCGCGTGAGCTGTTCAGTGACCGTGTTCTGCGTGGTCATGGGCGTGCTCGTGGGGATGGGCGTGGTCGTGTGCGTGATCGTGGTCGTGGTGATGGGCCTCCCACTGCGCGGCTTCGTCGCTCACGGGCACCGCCGCCAGCGCGCCGTGCATCAGCGCGTCGACGCGCCCGGCCAGCAGCTGCGCGATCTCGGGCTCGAAGCCGAAATGCGTGCCGCTCGCGAAGCGCACCTGCGGGTACTGGCCGCGCAGGTGCTCGACCTGCCGGCCGATGCGCTGGATCAGCGTGCCGGTGAAGAGGTAGTAGGGCAGCACGATCACCTGCCGCATGCCCAGCTGCACTTGGCGCTGCACCACGCGCTCGAGCCGTGGCCAGGCGATGCCGGTGAAGGCCAGGTCGACCAGCTCGTGGTCGCCTTCCTCGAACAGCCAGCGCGCCATCCGCGCCATCTCGCCGTTGGCCTCGCGGTTCGACGAGCCGCGGCCGAGCAGCACGACGCCGGTGCCGGTCGGGTCGGGCATGTCGAGCGCATGCATGCACTGCTTGAGCTGGCGGCGCAGCACCTCCAGCACCGGCTCGCACACGCCGAGGTGCGGCGCGTAGTCGAAGCGCACGCCGGCATGGCGCAGCCGGGCCCGCGCGATGTGCGACGGGATCTCGACGTTGACGTGGCCGGCCGCGTTCAGGATCAGCGGCACGACGATCACGCGCTCGGAGCCGGCCGCGGCGAGGTCCAGCCCGTCCTCGACCTCGACCTCGGCGAACTCGATGAAGCACAGCTCGGTGCGCCAGTGCGGATGGCGCGCGCGCCAGAGCGCGGCGAATTGCTCGATCTCATCGTTGCCGCTCTTCTCGCGCGAGCCGTGGCCGACCAGCAGGATGGTGTCTTTCATGGGGCGGTCGCTTTCCGGAAGCGGTGGGTGAATGCAGCGTCGTAGAGCTTCGATTTGGCGAGTTCGGCCCAGCCGCGCGCGCCCAGCGCCGGGCTCGCGATCACCATCGCCTGGCTGACGATGCCGGCCTCGCGGCACTGCTGCTTGATGGTGGCCAGCGTGCCGCGCACGATGCGTTCCTCGCCGGGCCAGCTCGCCTTGTGCACGACCAGCATCGGCGCGTCGTCGGCCCAGCCGGCCTCGCGCAGCCCGGCCTCGATCTTGTGCAGCAGCGTGATCGACAGGAAGATGCACAGCGTGCAGCGGTGCGCCGCCAGCTCGGCCAGCGATTCGCCCGCCGGCATCGGCGTGCGGCCTTCGACGCGCGTGAAGATCACCGTCTGCGTGACCTCGGGCAGCGTGAAGCTCTCGACCGCCGCGGCCGCCGAGGCCATCGCCGACGACACGCCGGGCACCACCGCGATCGGGATGCCGGCTGCGTCGAGCGGCTGCACCAGCTCGATCAGCGTGCCGTACAGCGCCGGGTCGCCGGTCTGCAGCCGCACGACGGTGTCGCAGCGCGCGGCCTGCGCGATCAGCCACGCGACCATCTGCTCGAGCGTCATGTCCTTGCTGTCGGCGATCACGCAGCCGGGCGGGGCCCAGCGCGTGGTTGCCTCGTTGACCAGCGAGCCGGCGAACAGGATCGCGCCGGCACGCTCGACCAGCGCGCGGCCCTTGACGGTGATCAGCTCGGGGTCGCCGGGGCCGGCGCCGACGAACCACACGCGGCCCGACATCGCGTTCACGGCGCTCATCGCGTGAACAGGCGCGCGACGGCCTGCGGGTTGGACGGGAAATAGGCGTGGAAGTACGAGGCCGTCAGCCGGCCGCTGCGGTACACCGCCTCGCCGCGCCGGCCGGCGCGCATCGGCTGCGTGGTGCACAGCGGGGTCATTGGCGATTCCAGCCGTGAGTAGTGGAAGCTGTGGCCGCGCAACGTGCCTTCGGGCAGCGCGGCCTCGTGCAGGCCGATGCTGGCCAGGCGCGTCTGCATCGCCGCGTGGCCCGGCAGCAGCCCGGCCATCGCGGCGCGCCGGCCTTGCACGTCGGTCAGCGCCTGCAGCAGCAGCAGCAGCCCGCCGCATTCGGCCAGCATCGGCGTGCCGGCTGCATGGTGGTCGCGCAGCGCCTGGTGCATGAAGCGATTGGCGGCCAGTGTGTCCAGGTGCAGCTCGGGGTAGCCGCCGGGCAGCCAGATCGCGTCGCACGGGGGCGGCGCGGTGTCGTGCAGCGGCGAGAAGAACGCGAGGCTCGCGCCCATCGCCTGCAGCAGCGCGAGGTTGGCGGTGTAGAGGAACGAGAACGCGGTGTCGCGCGCGACCGCGATGCGCACGCCGCGCAGCAGCGGCTCGACGGGCGGCGCGTGGCCGGGCTCGAAGCCGACCGCGGGCGGCAGCTCGCCGGCATCGGGGCCGAGCGCATCGGCGGCGCGGTCGAGGCGGGCGTCGAGGTCGTCGAGTTCGGCGGCCTGCACCAGGCCGAGGTGGCGTTCGGGCAGCGCGATCTGCTCGTCGCGCGGCAGCGCACCCCACCAGCGCATCGACGCGGGCAGGCTCTCGCGCAGCAGCCCGGCGTGGCTGTCGCCGGCAACGCGGTTGGCCAGCACGCCGGCCATCGCGAGACCGTCGCGGTAGCTCGCGAGGCCGAGCGCGATGGCGCCGAAGGTCTGCGCCATCGCGCTGCCGTCGATCACCGCGAGCACCGGCAGGCCGAAGCGCAGCGCGAGGTCGGCGGTCGACGGCGTGCCGTCGTGCAGCCCCATGACGCCTTCGACGAGGACCAGGTCGGCATGCTGCGCGGCCTCGTGCAGCAGCGCGCGGCAGTGTGCGTCGCCGCCCATCCACAGGTCGAGCTGCTGCACCGGCGAGCCGCTGGCGCGGGCGAGGATCATCGGGTCGAGGAAATCGGGGCCGGCCTTGAAGACCCGCACGCGGCGGCCGCGGCGGGCGTGCAGGCGCGCGAGCGCGGCGGTGACGCTGGTCTTGCCCTGGCCGGAGGCGGGGGCGGACACCAGCAGGGCAGGGCAGCGCACGGGGCGCAGCTCGGGGACTTCCATCGAATGGACAACTCGCAACAGACCGGCCGTCGCCCTGCTTCCCCGCAGGGTCTCGTGAACAGGCATGCGCTGCGTTGCCGCGGGCGCGCACCCACTGGGTTGGCCGGTCTCCGGGCTGGCGGACATCTCCCGTGCACCCTTCCCATCGGCGCGGGGCCGACAGTGGGTGATTCGCACGGGAGCGCTCTCCGGGGAGGGCGTCCGCTTACCGTTGCGGGGGCAGCTCAGGTTGGATTCGCCCCGGCAGGGCTCATCTTCCTGATTCCCGTTTCACTGCCGCGACCGGACGGCCGCGGCGAGCACCAACGTGGGCGGCATGATAGCCCGCCGAGCCCGCCGAGCGCGGCGAGCAGCTGCCGGGCACGAGTGCCTGGGACATGTCAAAGAAATCGGAATTTCTATGCGCATGGCGGCTCACATGCATAGAAAATCGCTTTTCCTATACATGTCGCCTGTCCATGGTCATCGCCCCACTCCCACAGCTCAATCCCGCGCGCTTCGATGCACCAGCCATCCTCAAGCGGTTGGCGAGCAGCAGTCGGGCACTTGCCGAGTTGAAGGGGATTGCCGCCTCCATCCCGAACCAGGGAATCCTGATCAACACCTTGGGTCTCCAGGAAGCGAAGGACAGTTCCGAGATCGAAAACATCGTCACCACGCATGACGAACTCTTCAAGGACGATGTGCTGCCAGAGGCCTTTGCGAACCCGGCGGCCAAGGAAGTATTGCGTTACCGGCAGGCGCTGCGCGTCGGATTCGACCTGGTGCGTGACAGCGGGTTGCTGACCGCCAACCACATCATCGAGATCCAGGCCGAGCTGGAGCGCAACAACGCCGGCTTCAGGAAACTGCCTGGCACGGCCCTCAAGGATTCGAGCGGGCAGACGGTCTACATGCCGCCGCAGACGCCGTCCGAGATCGTCGAGTTGATGCGTGGCCTGGAGCACTTCGTCAATGAGCCCGAGCTATTCCCGGTCGACCCGTTGATCAAGATGGCGTTGATTCATCACCAGTTCGAGAGCATCCATCCGTTCTACGACGGGAATGGGCGCACGGGACGCCTCATCAACGTCCTGTACTTGGTGAAAGAAGGCTTGCTCGACATACCGGTTCTTTACCTGAGCAGCCACATCGTTCGCACCAAGGCCGACTACTACCGTCTTCTGCAAGCGGTGCGCGACCAGGATCGATGGGAGGACTGGGTGCTCTACATGCTGGAGGCGGTGGAAGCAACCGCCGGTCGGACCATCGCGACGATTCATTCCATCAAGGCGGCGCTGTTCGACTACAAGCATCGGATTCGCAGCGGCTACAAGTTCTACAGCCAGGACTTGATCAACAACCTGTTCACTCACCCGTACACCAAGATCGAGTTCCTGCAAAACGACCTGGGCGTCTCGCGTGTGACTGCGACCAAGTACCTGGAGGCGTTGACGCAGGGCGGTTTCGTGCGCAAACAAAAGGTCGGTCGCGGAAACTACTACGTGAACCTGGCGCTGAACGCCGTCTTGCAGCCGCCCCAGCCGTAGCCCCGGAATATCCCGGAGGGCTTTTCTCGGATGCCGGCCCGAGGCCATAATGCGGCCCCATGGTCTCCACGCGTTCATTCACAGCGACGCTCCGCGGTTGGCGTTGGCGCAAGCCAACGACCTGAAGCCACCTCATGGCGCCCGCGCGGGCGCTCCAGTCTTCCGCCGCGCCCCTGCCCCCGACCCTGCGATCCACCCGCCGTCGGCCGGCACCCGCCCCGAACCCACTGATTCCAGAGGCCTGAGCACATGCTGCTGATGATCGACAACTACGACTCCTTCACCTTCAACCTGGTGCAGTACTTCGCCGAGCTCGGCGAGGACGTGCGGGTGTTCCGCAACGACGAGATCACGCTCGACGGGATCCGCGAACTGAAGCCCGACCGGCTGGTGCTGTCACCCGGGCCGTGCTCGCCGGCCGAGGCCGGCATCTGCGTCGACGCGATCCGCGAGTTCACCGGCCGGCTGCCGATCCTCGGCGTGTGCCTGGGGCACCAGGCGATCGGCGCGGCGCTGGGCGGCAAGATCATCCGCGCGAAGACGCAGATGCACGGCAAGACCGACGTCATCACCACCGACAAGCGCGGCGTCTACACCGAGCTGCCGCAGCAGTTCACCGTGATCCGCTACCACTCGCTGGTGATCGAGCGCGACACGCTGCCCGCCGAGCTGGAGATCACGTCGACCTCGCAGGACGACGAGATCATGGGCGTGCGCCACACCGCACTGGCTGGCACGAAGACGCCGCTCGAAGGCGTGCAGTTCCACCCCGAATCCATCCTCACCGAACACGGGCACGCGATGCTGAAGAACTTCCTGGAGTTGCGCGCATGAACGGTGTCGTCGATCTGCGCAGCGACACCATCACGCGGCCGACGCCCGCGATGCGCGAGGCGATGGCCCGCGCCGAGGTCGGCGACGATGTCTTCGGCGACGACCCGACCGTCAATGCGCTGCAGGAGCGCATCGCCGCGCTGCTCGGCAAGGAGGCCGCGCTGTTCGTGCCGACCGGCACGCAGAGCAACCTGGTCGGCATGATGACCCACTGCGGCCGCGGCGACGAATACATCGTCGGCCAGATGGCCCACACCTACCGCTGGGAAGGCGGCGGTGCCGCGGTGCTGGGCAGCGTGCAGCCGCAGCCGCTCGAGCACCAGCCCGACGGCACGCTGGCGCTCGCCGACATCGAGGCCGCCATCAAGCCCGACGACTCGCACTTCGCGCGCTCGCGCCTGCTGTGCCTCGAGAACACGCTCGGCGGCAAGGTGCTGCCGCAGGCCTACCTGGCCGATGCGACCGGCCTTGCGCGCAGGCGCGGCCTCGCGACCCACCTCGACGGCGCGCGGCTCTTCAACGCCGCGGTGAAGCAGGGCATCGCCGCGCGCGAGATCGCAGCGCATTTCGACAGCGTGTCGGTCTGCTTCTCGAAGGGCCTCGGCGCGCCGGTCGGCTCGGCGCTGGTCGGCTCGAAGGCCTTCATCCACGGCGCGCACCGCTGGCGCAAGATGCTCGGCGGCGGCATGCGCCAGTCGGGCGTGCTGGCGGCCGCGGTGCTGCATGCGCTCGACCACCACGTCGAGCGCCTCGCCGACGACCATGCGCTCGCGCAGCGGCTGGCCGCCGGCCTGGGTGACGTGCCGGGCGTGACGGTCGAGCCGCCGCAGACCAACATCGTGTTCGTCGACGTGCAAGGCCCGAAGGCGGCCGGCCTGATCGACCACCTGAAGGCGCGCGGCGTGCTGGCCACCGGCCTGTACCGGCTGCGCTTCGTCACCCACCTCGACGTCGATGCCGCCGGCGTCGACCGCGCGATCGCCGCGGTGCGCGAGCACATGTCCTCCTGACGCCTTGACGAGCCGAACCATGTCCATCAGCAACACCGAAGCCCTGGCCCGCGTCATCGACCACCGCGAGATCTTCCACGACGAGATGCTGACGCTGATGCGCCGCATCATGAGCGGCGAGATGTCGCCGGTGATGATCGCCGCGCTGTCGATGGGGCTGCGCGTCAAGAAGGAAACCATCGGCGAGATCGCCGCCGCCGCCCAGGTGATGCGCGAGTTCGCGACGCCGGTGGTGGTGGCCGACACGACGCACCTGGTCGACCTGTGCGGCACCGGCGGCGACGCGGCGCACACCTTCAACATCTCGACCGCGGCGATGTTCGTCGCGGCCGCGGCCGGCGCGCGCATCGCCAAGCACGGCGGGCGCAGCGTGTCGTCGAGCTCGGGCAGCGCCGACGTGCTGGAGGCCTTCGGCGCCAACGTCAACCTGAATGCCGCGCAGGTCGCGCAGTGCCTGCAGGAATGCGGCATCGGCTTCATGTTCGCGCCCAACCACCATGCGTCGATGAAGCATGCGGGCCCGGTGCGCAAGGAACTCGGCGTGCGCACGATCTTCAACATCCTCGGCCCGCTGACCAACCCGGCCGGGGCCCCGAACCAGTTGATGGGCGTGTTCCACCCCGACCTGGTCGGCATCCAGGTGCGCGTGCTGCAGCGCCTGGGCTCGGAGCACGTGATGGTGGTGTACGGCATGAACGGCATGGACGAGATCTCGCTGTCGGGCGAGACGCTGGTCGGCGAGCTGAAGAACGGCGAGGTGCGCGAGTACATGGTGCACCCGAGCGACTTCGGCATGCCGGTCTACGACACCCGCGTGCTGAAGGTGGCCGACAAGGCCGAGTCGGTGCAGTGCATCCAGCGCGCGTTCGCGAACGAAGACGGGCCGGTGCGCGACATCGTGCTGTTGAACGCCGGCGCGGCGCTGTACTGCGCGAACGTCGCGTCGTCGGTGACCGAGGGCGTGCGGATGGCGCGCGAGGCGGTGGCCTCGGGCAAGGCGCTGGCCAAGCTGAGCCAGTTCGTCGCAGTCACCAACCAGTTCAAGACGGCATGAGCGATATCCTGAACAAGATCGTCGCGGTCAAGCATGACGAGATCGCGGCAGCACGCAAGCTGCGCGAAGAGGCCTCGGTGCGGCGCGAGGCCGAATCGCTCGGCGGGCTGCGTGACTTCACGAAGGCGCTGCGCGGCAAGATCGCCGCCGGCTCGGCCGCGGTGATCGCCGAGGTCAAGAAGGCGAGCCCGAGCAAGGGCGTGCTGCGCGAGCACTTCGTGCCGGCCGAGATCGCCGCGAGCTACGAGCAGCACGGCGCAGCCTGCCTCAGCGTGCTGACCGACCGGCAGTTCTTCCAGGGATCGGTCGACTACCTGAAGGCCGCCCGCGCCGCCTGTGCGCTGCCGGTGCTGCGCAAGGACTTCATGGTCGACAGCTACCAAGTGTACGAGGCGCGTGTGATGGGCGCCGACTGCATCCTGCTGATCGCCGCCTGCCTCGACGATGCGCAGATGGCCGACCTCGAAGCCCAGGCGCAGGCGCTCGGCATGGCGGTGCTGGTCGAGGTGCATGACGGCGCCGAACTCGATCGCGCGCTGCGGCTGAAGACGCCGCTGGTCGGCATCAACAACCGCAACCTGCGGACCTTCGAGGTCACGCTCGACACCTCGATCGGCCTGCTGAAGCACGTGCCCGGCGACCGGCTGCTGGTGACCGAGAGCGGCATCCTCGCGCGCGCCGACGTGCAGCGCATGCGCGACGCGAACGTGCATGCCTTCCTCGTCGGCGAGGCCTTCATGCGGGCGCCGGATCCCGGCGTGGCCCTGGGCGAGCTGTTCCAGTGAGTTCGCTGTCGCTGAGCACGCCGCTGGCGCAGCTGCTCGATGCCGCGCCGGCCGGCTGGCGCGAGGTGCTGCAGCCGTGGCGCGAATCGGCCGCCGGCAAGGGATTGGTCGAGTTCGTCGATCGGCGCGTGGCCGACGGGGCGGTGGTCTACCCGCCCGAGCCGCTGCGTGCGCTGGAGCTGACGGCGCTGTCCGACGTGCGGGTGCTGATCCTCGGGCAGGACCCGTACCACGGCCCGGGCCAGGCGCACGGGCTGGCGTTCTCGGTACCGGCCGGCGTGGCGTTGCCGCCCAGCCTGCGCAACATCGTCAAGGAACTGGTGCGCGACCTCGGCGAAGCGCCGGCGACCGGCGACCTGTCCGGCTGGGCCGCGCAAGGCGTGCTGCTGCTGAACACGACGCTGACCGTCGAGCAGGCCGCGCCCGCCAGCCACGCTCGCCATGGCTGGGAGCCGTTGACCGAGCGCATCGTCGCGGCGGTCGCGAGCCGGCGCCGGCCCTGCGTCTACATGCTGTGGGGCGCGCATGCGCAGCAGTTCGCCGCGTTGATCCGCGACACCGGCGGGCCCGATGCGCTGCTGCTGGCGTCGAACCATCCGTCGCCGCTGTCGGCGCGCCGCCCGCCGGTGCCCTTCATCGGCAACGGGCACTTCGGTGCCGCGCAACGGCACCTGCAGGCGCACGGCGGCCCGATCGACTGGAGCCGCTGAGGGGCCCCAGCCGGCCGGGGTCAGTTGAAGTAGTAGCTGACGTAGAAGCCGACGTGGCTGCCGTCGTACTCCGGCGCGGTCGAGTAGCCCTTCAGCGTGAACTTCTCGTGCACCGCGCGCAGCTTCAGCGCGATCGCCCGGGTCATGAAGTATTCGCCCTCGATGACGACACCGGTCGACGATTCGAATTCGACGTTGCCGACATCGAGCGCGCCGCTGGACGAGAACTTCGCGTTCTGCGACCAGCGCAGACCGCCACCGAGTCGCCATTGGTCGTTCAGGTCCCAGTGGCCCAGTACCTCGACGGGATAGCGGTCGAAGGTCTTGCGGCCGTCGTCGCCGTTGCGCGTCTCGCCGTTGATCGTCTGGAAGTGGTAGCCGACGCTGATCTGCGCCGAGAACGGGCTGTCGAAATGCACGTCGACGCCGGCTTTCACGTCGACCAGGCCGCCGGCGCGGATCGACGTGCTGTGGCCGTCCTCGAACTCGACCGAGTCGAGCTTGTCGCCGCCCCAGGTCAGGCCGAGGCCGACGAACGGGCGCACCCGCACGCCGGGGCCGCTGTTGTCAGGCTGTGCCTGGGCGTGGGCCGAGGCCGACAACGCGAGCACCGCGGCGGCCAGGATGATCTTCTTCATGGGGTCTCTCCTCCGTGTCACCCGCGAAAATGCCGCGGCGGGCGCGATTATCCCGGCCCCGGCGGCCGCCGCGACGGCGTTTTTTGCGGCGCTGGTTTGTCAGAGGCCTCAACTCGATGTATAGTCCCGAGTTCGCCGCGGAGGGGTGCCCGAGTGGCTAAAGGGGGCAGACTGTAAATCTGTTGGCTTACGCCTACGCTGGTTCGAATCCAGCCTCCTCCACCACGGCGAAACATATTCTGTAAGTTGCTAGACCGCTGGACGGTAGATCGCTAGATGTTTGTTGCAAGACCGTTCCGGTGAGGGTCTCGATGAGAGGCTCCGGCCGGGGCGGGTGGGGCTCCCGGGCGGGAGTAGTTCAATGGTAGAACCCTAGCCTTCCAAGCTAATGACGCGGGTTCGATTCCCGTCTCCCGCTCCACAAGGTGTCGTCAGAGGCTTGACTGCCAAAGGTTGTCAGCCCTGTGTCGACAGGACACAAGAGACCTGCCCATGTGGCTCAGTGGTAGAGCACTCCCTTGGTAAGGGAGAGGTCGCGCGTTCGATCCGCGCCATGGGCACCAGTTTTTTCAGCACTGTCAATCTCGACCGCTAGGAGCGCGAAAAATGGCAAAAGGCAAATTCGAGCGGACCAAGCCGCACGTGAACGTGGGCACGATTGGTCACGTGGACCATGGGAAGACGACGCTGACGGCGGCGATCACGACGGTGCTGTCGGCGAAGTTCGGCGGCGAAGCGAAGGCGTACGACCAGATCGACGCGGCGCCGGAAGAGAAGGCCCGCGGCATCACGATCAACACGGCGCACGTCGAGTACGAGACGGCGAACCGCCACTACGCGCACGTCGACTGCC
>NZ_JBFULV010000041.1:0-56701 GCF_054049715.1 Rhizobacter sp. P5_C2
AGCGTGGCCCGCGCGCCGCCGCCGATGGCGCCTCGGCGCCCGCCGGCTTCGCCTCCGGCGCCTCCGGGGCCGGGGGCGAGCGCCGCCGCCAACGCCGCGAACAGACCGAACCGCAATAAGACGGACCGCTCATGAGTCCGTCACGCCCCTTCATCGAGCGCCCGGTAGCGACCTCGCTGCTGATGGTCGCCATCGTGCTCGCCGGCCTGGTGGGCTTCAAGTTCCTGCCGCTGGCCGCGCTGCCGCAGGTCGACTACCCGACCATCCAGGTGCAGACGCTCTACCCCGGTGCCAGCCCCGAGGTGATGACAAACACCGTCACCGCGCCGCTCGAGAAGCAGTTCGGCCAGATGCCCGGGCTGCAGCGCATGAGCTCGTCGAGCGCCGCCGGCGTCTCGATCGTCACGCTGCAGTTCTCGCTCGGCCAGACGCTCGACGTCGCCGAGCAGGAGGTGCAGGCCGCCATCAACGCCGGCGGCTCGCTGCTGCCGGCCGACCTGCCGGCGCCGCCGGTCTACGCCAAGGTCAACCCGGCCGACGCGCCGGTGCTGACGCTCGCGATCACCTCCGATTCGCTGCCGCTCACCGAGGTGCAGAACCTCGTCAACACGCGGCTCGCGCAGAAGATGTCGCAGGTCAGCGGCGTCGGCCTCGTGTCGCTCAGCGGCGGCCAGCGCCCTGCGGTGCGCATCCAGGCCGACACGCAGGCCCTCGCGTCGTACGGCATCGGCATCGACACGCTGCGCAGCGCCATCACCGGCGCCAACGCGAACAGCGCCAAGGGCAGCTTCGACGGCCCGACCCGCACCTACAGCATCAACGCCAACGACCAGCTGCTGACGGTCGACGACTACAAGTCACTGGTGGTCGCGTGGCGCAACAACGCGCCGGTGCGCATCGCCGATGTGGCCCAGGTGGTCAACAGCGCCGAGAACGTGCGGCTCGGCGCGTGGGCCGGCATCGACTGCGCCCACGACAAAGGAGACGAAGCCTGCGCCGCCAACCCCGATGCGCGGCCGCTGGTGCCGGCCATCATCCTGAACGTGCAGCGCCAGCCCGGCGCCAACGTGATCGCCACCGTCGACGGCATCAAGCAACGCCTGCCCGAGCTGCAGGCCGGGCTGCCGCCGAGCGTCAACGTCAGCATCCTGAGCGACCGCACGACCGGCATCCGCGCATCGGTCAAGCACGTCGAGTTCGAGCTGCTGCTGGCCGTGCTGCTGGTGGTGATCGTGATCTTCGCGTTCCTGCACAGCGTGCGCGCCACCGTGATCGCGAGCCTGGCGGTGCCGATCTCGCTGATCGGCACCTTCGGCGTGATGTACCTGCTCGGCTACAGCCTGAACAACCTGAGCCTGATGGCGCTGACCATCGCCACCGGCTTCGTCGTCGACGACGCGATCGTGATGATCGAGAACATCGCCCGCTACATCGAGGAAGGCGAGCCGCCGATGGAGGCCGCGCTGAAGGGCGCGACGCAGATCGGCTTCACGATCATCTCGCTGACCGTCTCGCTGATCGCGGTGCTGATCCCGCTGCTGTTCATGGGCGACGTGGTGGGCCGGCTGTTCCGCGAGTTCGCGGTGACGCTCGCAATCACCATCCTGATCTCGGCCGTGGTGTCGCTGACGCTGGTGCCGATGATGTCGGGCCGCTGGCTGAAGCCGCAGGACACCGCGCACGGCGACCCGCAGCATGCCAAGGGCTTCGGTGCGGCGTTCCAGCGCCTGTTCGACCGCTTCATCGCGCGCTACGACATCTGGCTCGGCTGGGTGCTCGACCGCCAGGCGCTGACGCTGCTGGTGGCCGCCGCGACGCTCGCGCTGACCATCGTGCTGTACCTGGTGATCCCGAAGGGGCTGTTCCCGACGCAGGACACCGGCCAGCTGAAGGCCCGCCTCGAAGCCGCGCAAGACGTCTCGTACAGCCGCATGGCATCTCTGCAGCAGCAGGCCGCGCAAGCCGTGCTGGCCGACCCCGACGTCGCGAGCCTGAGTTCGTTCACCGGCGTCGACGCGGCCAACAACACGATGCTGAACACCGGCAGCATGCTGATCAACCTGCGCGCGAAGCGCAGCGGCTCGCAGGCGCAGATCATGGACCGGCTGCGCGAACGCGTGCAGAAGGTGGCCGGCGTCACGCTGTACCTGCAGCCGACGCAGGACCTGACGATCGATGCCGAATCGGGCCCCACCGAATACCGCGTGTCGCTCGAAGGCGTCAGCAGCGACATCGTCGCCGAATGGGCGCACAAGCTGGCCGACCAGCTGCGCACCGTGAAGCAGGTGCGCAACATCGTGACCGATGCCGGCGCGCAGGGCATGTCGGCCTACATCGACATCGACCGCGACACCGCGTCGCGCCTGGGCATCACCGCCAGCGCCATCGACGACGCGCTGTACAGCGCGTTCGGCCAGCGCATCGTCTCGACCATCTTCACCGAGACCAACCAGTACCGCGTGATCCTCGAGGCGCAGCCCGGCCTGGTGAACAGCGCGCAGACGCTGGGGCTCTTGAACCTGCGCACCAGCTCGGGCGAGGCGACGCCGCTGTCGGCGATCGCCACCATCCGCGAGCGGCCGGCACCGCTGCAGGTGACGCACGTCGCGCAGTACCCGGCCACCACGCTCGGCTTCGACACCGCCAGCGGCGAATCGCTGGGCCATGCGGTCGATTCGATCAAGCAGGCGGCCAAGGACATCGCGCTGCCCGCCTCGGTGACGATGACCTTCCTCGGCGCGGCCGGCGCCTACCAGGCCTCGCTCGCCAACGAGCTGTGGCTGATCCTCGCGGCGCTGGTCTGCGTCTACATCGTGCTCGGCGTGCTGTACGAAAGCTACATCCACCCGCTGACGATCCTGTCGACGCTGCCGTCGGCCGGCGTCGGCGCGCTGCTCGCGCTGATGCTGTCGGGCAATGACCTGGGCGTGATCGGCATCATCGGCATCATCCTGCTGATCGGCATCGTCAAGAAGAACGCGATCATGATGATCGACTTCGCGATCGACGCCGAACGCCACCAGGGCAAGTCGCCGCGCGAGGCCATCCACCAGGCGGCGCTGCTGCGCTTCCGGCCGATCCTGATGACGACGCTGGCGGCGCTGTTCGCCGCGCTGCCGCTGATGTTCGGCGGCGGCGAAGGCGCCGAGCTGCGCATGCCGCTCGGCCTGTCGATCTTCGGCGGGCTGATCGTCAGCCAGGTGCTGACGCTGTTCACGACGCCGGTCATCTACCTCGGTTTCGACCGCCTCGGCCGCCGCGTGCGCCGGGTCGCGGTGCCCGATGGTTCGCCCACCGACGGAGCGGCCGGATGAACCTGTCCCGGCCTTTCGTCACGCGGCCGATCGCGACGGTGCTGCTGACCATCGGCATGGCGCTGGCCGGCATCGGCGCGTTCTTCGTGCTGCCGGTGGCGCCGCTGCCGCAGGTCGATTTCCCGACCATCTCGGTCAGCGCCTCGCTGCCCGGCGCGAGCCCCGACACGATGGCCAGCAGCGTGGCCACGCCGCTGGAGCGCCACCTGGGCACGATCGCCGGCGTCAACGAGATGACCTCGTCGAGCTCGACCGGCTCGGCCCGCGTGACGCTGCAGTTCGACCTGAGCCGCAACATCGACGGTGCGGCGCGCGAGGTGCAGGCGGCCATCAACGCATCGCGCGCCGACCTGCCCTCGACGCTGCGCAGCAACCCGACGTACCGCAAGGCGAACCCGTCGGACGCGCCGATCATCATCCTCGCGCTGACCTCGAAGACCCGCACGCCGGGGCAGATCTACGACGCGGTGTCGAACATCGTGCAGCAGAAGCTCGCGCAGGTGGACGGCGTCGGCGACGTCGAACTCGGCGGCGGCTCGCTGCCGGCGGTGCGCGTCGAGCTGCTGCCGTTCGCGCTGAACCGCTTCGGCGTCAGCTCCGAAGACGTGCGCGCCGCGATCCAGGCCTCGAACGCGAACCGGCCGAAGGGCGCGATCGAGGACGGCGAGCGCCGCATGCAGATCTACACGCCGGCGCCGGGGCGCACGGCCGCCGACTACCGCGGGCTGGTAGTGGCCTGGCGCAACAACTCGGCGGTGCGGCTCTCCGATGTGGCGAAGGTGAGCGACGGCGTCGAGAACGTGCGCACGCTGGGGCTGTTCAACGGCCAGCCGGCGGTGATCGTGCTGCTGACGCGCCAGCCCGGCGCCAACGTGATCGAGACGGTCGACGGCGTGCGCGCGCTGCTGCCCGAGCTGCAGGCGCAGCTGCCGAGCGACATCGCGCTGCAGGTGGCCTCCGACAGCACCAACTCGATCCGCGCGTCGCTGCGCGAGATCGAGGGCACGCTGGTGATCTCGGTGCTCCTCGTCGTCGTGGTCGTCAGCGTGTTCCTGCGCAGCCTGCGCGCCACCATCGTGCCGGCGGTGGCCACCGTGGTGTCGCTGCTCGGCACCTTCGGCGTGATGTACCTGCTGGGCTACAGCCTGAACAACCTGAGCCTGATGGCGCTGACGGTGGCGACCGGCTTCGTCGTCGACGACGCGATCGTCGTGCTCGAGAACACCAGCCGCCACATCGAGTCCGGCATGGACCGCTTCGAGGCCGCGCTGCTGGGCGCGCGCGAGGTCGGCTTCACGGTGCTGTCGATCAGCCTGTCGCTGGTGGCGGTGTTCATCCCGCTGCTGTTCATGAGCGGGCAGATCGGCCGGCTGTTCCGCGAGTTCGCGGTGACGCTGTCGGTGGCGGTGCTGATCTCGCTGGTGATCTCGCTGACCACCACGCCGATGATGTGCGCCTGGCTGCTCAAGCCGGGCGGCCCTGTCCGCAAGCCGCCGGGCCGGCTGTCACGGGTCTCGGAGCGCATCTTCGCGGGCGTGCTGCGCGGCTACGAGCACAGCCTGGACTGGGCGCTGCACAGCAAGGCGCTGGTGATGCTGATCCTGCTGGCGGTGATCGGCCTGAACGTCTACCTGTTCCAGGCGACGCCGAAGGGCTTCTTCCCGCAGCAGGACAACGGCCAGCTGAACGGCGGGCTGGCGGCCGACCAGAGCATCTCGTTCGAGGCGCTGCAGGGCAAGCTGAAGCAGCTGGTCGACATCATCCATGCCGACCCGGCGGTCGACACCGTGGTCGGCTTCACCGGCGGCGGGCGCGCTGGCGGCGGCTTCATGTTCATCAACCTGAAGCCGGTCGGCCAGCGCAAGGACGGCGGCCAGGCGGTGATCGCGCGGCTGCGCCCGCAGCTGGCCACCGTGACCGGCGTGCAGCTCTTCCTGAACCCCGTGCAAGACCTGCGGGCCGGCGGGCGCGCGAGCAACTCGACCTACCAGTACACGCTGAAGAGCGACAACATCGCCGACCTGCGCAGCTGGGCGCTGAAGCTGGCCGACCAGATGCGCACGAAGGAAGAGCTGGCCGACGTCGACACCAACCAGCAGGACAACGGCGTGCAGAGCTTCGTCGACATCGACAAGGCGACTGCGGCGCGGCTGGGCATCACGACGCGCGATGTCGACAACGCGCTGTACGACAGCTTCGGCCAGCGCCAGGTGGCCACCATCTACGGCGAGCTGAACCAGTACCACGTGGTGATGGAGGCGGCGCGCAGCCTGACGCGCAGCCCGACCTCGCTGAACGACGTGTACATCCCGCGCAAGGCCGGCACCGGCGCGGCGACCACCGCGACGCTGTCGGTGAACCCGGCGCTGCGCGACGCCTCGGGCGGCTCGGCGCTGAGCAACACCGCGAACACGATGGTGCCGCTGTCGACGCTCGCACGCTTCACCGAGAGCGCGACGCCGACCTCGATCAACCACCAGGACGGCGAGCTCGCGACCACGGTGTCGTTCAACCTGCCCGACGGCGTGAGCCTGTCGGACGCGCAGGCGGCGGTGAAGCAGTCGGAGGCCGACATCGCGATGCCGGCCAACGTGCGCGGCAGCTTCGCGGGCACGGCGCGCGGCTTCCAGGATTCGCAGGCGCAGCAGCCGCTGCTGATCCTGGCGGCGATCGTCGTGATCTACATCGTGCTGGGCGTGCTGTACGAGAGCCTGGTGCATCCGATCACGGTGCTGTCGACGCTGCCGTCGGCGGGGGTCGGCGCGGTGCTGGCGCTGCTGATGTTCCGCATGGAGTTCTCGATCATTGCGCTGATCGGCGTGTTCCTGCTGATCGGCATCGTCAAGAAGAACGCGATCCTGATCATCGACTTCGCGCTCGAGGCCGAGCGCTCGCGCGGGCTGTCGCCGCTGGACGCGGTGCGCGAGGCCTGCCTGCTGCGCTTCCGCCCGATCCTGATGACGACGCTGGCCGCAGGCCTGGGCGCGCTGCCGCTCGCGATCGGCTTCGGCGAAGGCTCCGAGCTGCGCCAGCCGTTGGGCGTCGCCATCATCGGCGGGCTGATCGCCAGCCAGTTGCTGACGCTGCTGACCACGCCGGTCGTCTACCTCCTGCTCGACAAGCTGCGCCGCCGCGGCGCGGACGAGCGCCATCTGAGCCGCGGCCATGACGCCGCGCTGCAAGCATGACTTCACGACTGACTCCCTTCGCTGTGGCCGTGCTGCTGGCCGGCTGCTCGGTGACCCCGCGCTACCAGGTGCCGGATACCGCGCTGCCCGCCGGCTACAAGGAGGTGCCGGCCGCGGCCGAGGGCTGGCTGCCGGCCGCGCCGGCCGATGCGCTCGACCGCGGGCCGTGGTGGACGCTGTTCGGCGACGAGACGTTGAACACGCTGGCCGGGCAGGTCGAGGTGTCGAACCAGAACATCGCGGCCGCGGTGGCCGGCTATGCGCAATCGCAATCGCTGGTGAAGGAGGCGCGGGCCTCGTTCTTCCCGAACGTGAGCCTGAGCGGCGGTGCGACGCGCTCCGGCGGCGGCGCGCGAACCTCCACCGGCAACACCTACCAGGTGGGCGTGGGCGCGAGCTGGGAGGCGCCGCTGTGGGGCAAGCTGGAGGCGGGCGTCGACACCGCGACGGCGACCGCGCAGGCGAGCGAGGCCGACCTGGCGTCGGCACGGCTGTCGGCGCAGGCGGCGCTGGCCACCAACTATTTTTCGCTGCGCGAGGCCGATGCCGAGGTCGACGTGGTGACGCGCACGGTCGAGAGTTTCACGCGCTCGCAGACGATCACGCAGAACCGCTACGACGCCGGCATCGCGCCGAAGAGCGACCTGCTGCAGGCGCAGACGCAGCTCGCGAACGCGCAGGCCGACCTGGCGACGCTGCGCCGCCAGCGCGCGGTGCTGGAGCATGCGATCGCGGTGCTGGTCGGCAAGGCGCCGGCGCAGTTCTCGCTGCCGCCCGCCGCCTGGCAGATGACGGTGCCGGCGGTGCCGCTGGTGGTGCCGTCGGAGCTGCTGCAGCGCCGGCCGGACATCGCCGGTGCGGAGCGCAGCGTGGCGTCGGCGAATGCGCAGATCGGCATTGCGCGCGGCGCGTACTTCCCGAGTTTGTCGCTGAGCGGCTCTTACGGGCAGCAGAGCAGCGCGGCGAGCCAGTTGTTCAACGCGAGCCAGAACCTGTGGTCGCTGGGGGTGTCGGTGGCGCAGACGATCTTCGATGCGGGCGCGACGCGGGCGCGCGTGGAAGGCGCCGAGGCGAGCCGCGATGCGGCGGTGGCCCGCTACCGGCAGACGACGCTCGCGGCGCTGGGCGCGGTGGAGGACCAGCTGTCGCTGGTGCGGATGCTGGCCGAGCAATCGCCGCTGCGGCAGCAAGCATCGAAGGCGGCCGACGACACCGAGGTCCAGACGCTGAACCGGTATCGCGCCGGGCAGGTCAGCTACCTCGAAGTGGCGAGCGCGCAGTCATCGGCGCTGAGCGCACGGCGGGCGCTGGTGCAGTTGCAGGTGGACCAGCAGCTGGCGGCGATCGGCTTGATCCAGGCGATGGGGGGTGGGTGGCACGCGAGCTGGAAGCAGCCCGGATGACAATCCGGGTCAACGCAAGGAGGCCTCCATGCCCGATTCCATCATCACCACCAAAGGCCGTACAACAATCCCGGCACAAGTCCGAGAACAACTCGGCCTTCGCGAAGGCACACGTCTCGTCTGGCACCTGATGCCCGATGGCAGCTTGGTCGTGCGGGCGAAGACAGGCTCGCTGCGAAACATGGCGGGCATGCTGAAGTTGAAGGGTCGCAAGGGCTCGAGCGTCAGCATCGACGACATGAAGGCCTGGCGCCGGTGACGAGAGCCCCGGATTGGCATCCGGGCTACAGAACAGCAATGGGCTGCCGAGGCTCTGTCAGAGCAAGCGCGCGGCCTGCCCTTGTCGCGTGAGCAGCGACACCGCTAGCTTGTCGAACGACACGAAGGTCTCGGCACCCAGCCAACTCCCCTCGTAGGCCATGATGCCGTCCGCAAAGTCGCCGCCTGCGTCCAGGACGGCAAGCCCTGCCTCGACGGCGAGCCGGTTCATCGCGACCTGCTCGGTGGCGATCAGTGCCCGGATGGCGGTGGCGATCGATGCATCGTCAAACCGATAGAGCTTGCGCAACACCCAGACGAACTCGCACAGGCAGGGAAGCGATACCGCGATCAGCGTCGCCTCCTTGAGCACCTTGTCGGCGACGCGCGCCTGCTTCGGATCGTCACGCACGACCGCGCGCACCAGCACGTTCGTGTCGACGGTGATCTTCATTTCCGGCCTGCCCAGCCCCCGGCAGCCGCCTCGTTGATCTCGTCGATCGTGGCCACCTTCGTCGTCTTGCCTGCGAGCAAGCCGAGGAAGCCTTCAATCGACCCCGTAGGCCGCGCGGCCTTCAGCTCGATCCGACCGTCCGGCAGCAAATCGAGTTCGATCTTCTCGCCGGGCTGGATGCCCAGATGCTGCAGCACCTCTCTGCGGAAAGTCACTTGGCCCCGCGTCGTGACGGTCAGTGTGCTCATGGTGTCATCTCCGTTCATCGATGATTCCATCGTAATGCAAAATTGCCTTACCTAGAAACCGATGCGCTCGAAGGCATCGAGAACCAGTCGACGCAGCTCGACGCATCATGTTTGCTTCCGTGCAACCCAACCCGGTATCCTGTCGATTCGTGCATCGCGCCCGCGCGATCTCCTCGACAACCCTTCCCTCCCCATCCCAAAAAATGATGCGACTGATCCCCCTGGCCGCCCTGTGCGCGCTGCTGGCAGCCTGTGCCTCCGACCCCGCACCGAAGCCGCAAACCACGCCCGCCCAGCAGACCGCTGTGGCCCCGAAGTGCCCCGCCGAAGCCTCCATCGGCAGCAACATCGCACGCCGCGGCACCTGCCGTCCGATGACGCCCGAAGAGATCGAGGCCGCCCGCGCCGATGCCGAGCGCATTCGCGACGGCACCAGCCGCATGATCGTTCCGACCGGCGCCACCGGCCGCTGACGAAACCGGCTCTTTCCGAGCTAAACTCGCGCCGCCAGGAGAGAGCTTCCAAGCGAAGCCGCCGAAGGCGCAGGACCGGCAGCGATGCCGGCTCGAACGCTCAGGCAAAAGGACTGGCAAGCGCCCCGCGAGGGGCGTTCCTCGCTGGAGAGAGGCTCACCCCGAGTGAGTCCACCGAAGGGGCAAGCGGTCAACCGGGATCCGGGGGCCGCCAATCTCTCAGGTAAAGCGGACAGAGAGGGCATCCCCAACGCGTCGGCCGGCATGGCGACACGTTGGACCGGTGAATGCCCTCGGAGAAGACCATGTCCGCACTCGACCTGCCGCTGCCCTCATCAAATCGCCCGCTGCTCAAGACCCCGCTCCACGCACTTCACCTCGAACTCGGCGCCAAGATGGTGCCCTTCGCCGGCTACGAGATGCCGGTGAACTACCCCGGCGGCATCATCGCCGAGCACCGGCACTGCCGCAGCGCCGCCTCGCTGTTCGACGTCTCCCACATGGGCCAGGTCCGCCTGGTCGGCCCCGACGCCGCCAAGGCCCTCGAATCGCTGGTGCCCGTCGACATCGTCGACCTCGCCGTCGGCAAGCAGCGCTACGGCTTCTTCACGAACACCAGCGGCGGCATCCTCGACGACCTGATGATCACGCGCCGCGAGACGGACCTGCTCGTCATCGTCAACGCCGCCTGCAAGGACGCCGACATCAGGCACATGGTGACCCACATCGGCCACAAGTGCACCGTGCAGGCGCTGCCCGAGCGCGCGCTGCTCGCGCTGCAGGGCCCGCAGGCCGTCAAGGCGCTGGCCCGGCTGAATGCCGATGCCGCCACCCTCACCTTCATGACCGGCCGCGCGCTGACGCTGGCCGGCGCCGACTGCTTCGTGACCCGCTCCGGCTACACCGGCGAAGACGGCTTCGAGATCTCGGTCGCCGCCGACCAGGCCGAGGCGCTGGCGCGCGCGCTGCTCGCCCAGCCCGAAGTCAAGCCCTGCGGCCTCGGCGCGCGCGACACGCTGCGCCTGGAAGCCGGCCTGTGCCTGTACGGCCACGACATCGACGAGAAGACCACGCCGGTCGAGGCCGGCCTCACCTGGGCGATCCAGAAGGTGCGCCGCGCCGGCGGTGCGCGTGCCGGCGGCTACCCGGGTTCGAGCGTGATCGACGGCCAGCTCGCCCACGGCCCCACGAACAAGCGCGTCGGCCTGCTTGGCCTTGAGCGCGTGCCGGTGCGCGAAGGCGCCACCATCGTCAACGCCCAGGGCCACAAGCTCGGCCACGTGACCAGCGGCACGCTGTCGCCCAGCGTCGACCAGCCGATCGCGATGGCCTACCTCGCCGGCAACCATGCGCTGCCGCACCACGAGGTGTTCGCCGAGGTGCGAGGCAAGCGGCAGCCGATGCGCGTCGCGCCGATGCCGTTCTCGCCGCACCGGTATTTCCGCGGCTGATCTGCGGCCGATTTCCTTTCACCCCCCTTTTGACCTCGCCCCCAAGGAGCCCCCGATGACGACCATGTACACCCCCGACCACGAGTGGATCAACATCGAAGACCACGAGGCCGCCACCGTCGGCATCACGATCCATGCGCAGGACGCGCTGGGCGACGTGGTCTTCGTCGACCTGCCGGAAGTCGGCCGCAGCTTCAAGAAGGGCGAGGTCGCCGGCGTCGTCGAATCGGTGAAGGCCGCCGCCGACCTGTACATGCCGGTGGCCGGCGAGATCGTCGAGGTCAACGAGGCACTGCGCGCCGACCCGTCGCTCGCCAACAGCGATCCGCTGGGCAACGGCTGGTTCTTCAAGGTGCACGTCACCGACATGGGCGAGTTCGACCAGCTGATGGACCAGCCCGCCTACGACGAGCTCGTCAAGAACGCCTGAGGAACCCTTGCCATGCTGATGTCCGCCGCCACGCCCCTGGGCGCCCTCGAGAACGCCACCGAATTCGTCGCCCGCCACATCGGGATCGAGGAGGCGGATGAACGGCACATGCTGTCGGCCATCGGTGCCGCGTCGCGTCGCGCGCTCATCGACGCGATCGTGCCGCGCGCGATCGCCCGCCCGGTGCCGATGCAGCTGCCGGCCGCGCTGACCGAGGCGCAGGCGCTGGCCGAGCTGAAGGGCATCGCCGCGCGCAACCAGGTGCTCAAGAGCTTCATCGGCCAGGGCTACCACGGCACCCTCACGCCGGGCGTCATCCTGCGCAACATCCTCGAGAACCCGGCCTGGTACACCGCCTACACGCCCTACCAAGCCGAGATCTCGCAGGGTCGCATGGAAGCGCTCGTCAACTTCCAGACCATGGTCTGCGAGCTGACCGGCCTGGCCATCGCCGGCTCGTCGATGCTCGATGAAGCCACCGCCGCGGCCGAGGCGATGACGCTCGCGCTGCGCGTCGGCAAGAGCAAGAGCACCACCTTCTTCGTCGCCGACGACGTGCTGCCGCAGACGCTCGAGGTGGTGCGCACGCGCGCCGAGCCGCTGGGCCTCGCGGTCGTCACCGGCCCGGCCGCCGATGCGGCGAAGGACAAGCCCTTCGGCGCGCTGTTCCAGTACCCCGGCGTCAACGGCGTCGTGCGGGACCTGGCACCGGTCATCGCCGCGGTGCATGCCGCTGGTGGCCTCGCCATCGTCGCGGCCGACCTGCTGGCCCTCACGCTGATCACGCCGCCCGGCGAGATGGGCGCCGACATCGCGGTCGGCAACACGCAGCGCTTCGGCATGCCGATGGGCAACGGCGGCCCGCATGCCGCCTACATGGCGACCAAGGACGAGTTCAAGCGCTCGATGCCCGGCCGCTTGGTCGGCGTCAGCGTCGACGTGCACGGCAACCCGGCCTACCGCCTCGCGCTGCAGACGCGCGAGCAGCACATCCGCCGCGAGAAGGCGACGTCGAACATCTGCACCGCGCAGGTGCTGCCGGCGGTGATCGCCAGCATGTACGCCGTGTACCACGGGCCGCAAGGCCTGAAGCGCATCGCCGGCCGCGTCGCCAGCTACACCGCGGTGCTGGCGGCCGGCCTGAAGGAAGCCGGCTGCACGCTGGCGCACGAGAGCGCGTTCGACACGCTCCAGGTGCAGACCGGCGGCCGCACCGAGGCCGTGCTGCAGGCCGCGCGCGAATCGGGCTTCAACCTGCGCCGCGCGTCGGCCACCAGCGTCGGCATCACGCTCGACGAGACCACCACGCGCGGCGACATCGACACGCTGCTGCGCATCGTGCCGTCGCGCCCGTTCGACGGCGCGGCACTGTGGTCGCGCAGCGAGAAGGGCATCGCCGCGCTGGTGCCGGCCGAGCTGGCGCGCCGCAGCGCCTTCCTGTCGCACCCGGTGTTCAACACGCACCACAGCGAGACCGAGATGCTGCGCTACATCCGCAGCCTGTCCGACAAGGACCTCGCGCTCGACCGCAGCATGATCCCGCTCGGCTCCTGCACGATGAAGCTGAACGCGACCAGCGAGATGATCCCGATCACCTGGCCGGAGTTCGCCAACGTGCACCCGTTCGCACCGCGCGACCAGCTGGCCGGCTACGCGCTGCTCGACCAGCAGCTGCGCGACTGGCTGTGCCAGGCCACCGGCTACGCCGGCATCAGCCTGCAGCCCAACGCCGGTTCGCAGGGCGAGTACGCCGGGCTGCTGGTGATCAAGGCCTTCCACAAGTCGCGCGGCGAAGGCCACCGCAACATCTGCCTGATCCCCGAATCGGCGCATGGCACCAACCCGGCCAGCGCCCAGATGGTGGGGCTGCAGGTGGTCGTCACGAAGTGCGATGCCGACGGCAACGTCGACCTCGCCGACCTGAAGGCCCGATGCGAGCAGCACAGCGCGAACCTGGCCTGCGTGATGATCACCTACCCTTCCACCTACGGCGTGTTCGAGACGCGTGTGAAGGAGCTGTGCGCGCTGGTGCACCAGCATGGCGGGCGGGTGTACGTCGACGGCGCGAACATGAACGCGCTGGTCGGCATTGCCGCGCCGGGCGAGTTCGGCGGCGATGTGAGCCACCTGAACCTGCACAAGACCTTCTGCATCCCGCACGGCGGTGGCGGGCCGGGTGTCGGCCCGGTGTGCGTCGCGGCCGACCTGGTGCCGTTCCTGCCGGCGCACCGCGCGGCGGGCATCGGCACTGAACAGCAAGTGGGCGCCGTTTCGGCTGCGCCGCTGGGCAATGCGGCGGTGCTGCCGATCAGCTGGATGTACGTGCGGATGATGGGCGCCGAAGGCCTGCTGGCCGCGACCGAGACGGCCATCCTGAGCGCGAACTACGTGGCCGCGCGGCTGGCCGATCACTACGACATCCACTACAGCGGCAACATCGCCGGCGTGAAGGGTGGCGGCGTCGCGCACGAGTGCATCCTCGACCTGCGTCCGCTGAAGGAGACCTCGGGTGTGAGCGCCGAAGACGTCGCCAAGCGCCTGATCGACTACGGCTTCCATGCGCCGACGCTGAGCTTCCCGGTGGCCGGCACGCTGATGGTCGAGCCGACCGAGAGCGAGCCGCTGGTCGAGCTGGACCGCTTCTGCGACGCGATGATCGCGATCCGCGAGGAGATCCGCAAGGTCGAGCAGGGGCAGTGGCCGCAGGACGACAACCCGCTGAAGGCCGCGCCGCACACCACCGGCGCGCTGATGAAGGCCGAGTGGCCGCATGCGTATTCGCGCGAGGAAGCGGCCTTCCCGGTGAAGAGCCTGAAGAAGCAGAAGTACTGGTCGCCGGTGGGTCGCGTCGACAACGTCTACGGCGACCGCAACCTGTTCTGCAGCTGCCCGCCGCTGTCCGACTACTCGTGATCTCCAGCTGAGGACGCCCCATGGCCGTGTCGGTCTTCGACCTGTTCAAGATCGGCATCGGCCCGTCGAGCTCGCACACCGTGGGGCCGATGCGGGCGGCGCGGCTCTTCGCGTTGCGACTGCAGCACGACGGCCTGCTGCCGCGCGTGACCCGCGTGCTGGCCGAGCTGTACGGCTCGCTCGGCGCGACCGGCAAGGGGCACGGCACCGACAAGGCGGTGCTGCTCGGGCTGGCCGGCCATGAGCCCGACCGCATCGATCCGGACGCGATCCCCGCGCACCTCGACGCGATCCGCACCGGCAAGCAGCTGAAGCTGTTGGGCGAGCACCCGATCGCGTTCAACGAGAAGACCGACCTGGTCTTCTTCCGCCGGCAGACGCTGCCCTTCCATGCGAACGGCATGCGCTTCGTCGCGTACGACGCCGACGGCGGCGAACTGGTGGCTCGCACGTTCTACTCGGTGGGCGGCGGCTTCGTCGTCAGCGAAGAACTGGCGGCCGACGGCAGCAAGCAGAAGGTGCTGGCACCGGACACCACGGTGCTGCCGCTGCCCTTCCATTCGGGCGCCGACCTGCTGCTGATCGCGAAGCGCGAGGGCTGCAGCATTGCGCAGATCATGCGGCGCAACGAGCGGCACTGGCGCAGCGATGCAGAGATCGATGCCGGGCTGCTGCACATCTGGCAGGTGATGCAGGACTGCGTGACCCGCGGCGCGCGCACCGACGGCGTGCTGCCCGGCGGCTTCAAGGTGCGGCGGCGCGCGGCCGATCTGCACCGGCAGCTGTCATCGAACCCCGAGGCGGCGCTGCGCGATCCGCTGCAGGTGCTGGACTGGGTGAACCTGTATGCGCTGGCCGTCAACGAAGAGAACGCGGCGGGCGGGCGTGTCGTGACGGCACCGACCAACGGCGCGGCCGGCATCGTGCCGGCGGTGCTGCACTACTACGCGCGCTTCGTCGCGGGCGCCACGCCGGCCGGCATCGTCGACTTTTTGCTGACGGCCGCGGCGATCGGCATCCTCTACAAGGAGAACGCGTCGATCAGCGGCGCCGAGGTCGGTTGCCAGGGCGAGGTCGGCGTGGCCTGCTCGATGGCGGCCGGTGCCTTGTGCGCGGTGCTGGGCGGCACGCCCGAGCAGGTGGAGAACGCGGCCGAGATCGGCATGGAGCACCACCTGGGCCTCACCTGCGATCCGGTCGGCGGGCTGGTGCAGATCCCGTGCATCGAGCGCAACGCGATCGCATCGGTGAAGGCGATCAACGCGGCCCGCATGGCGATGCGCGGCGACGGCACGCACCACGTGAGCCTCGACAAGGTCATCAAGACGATGCGCGACACCGGCGCGGACATGATGACGAAGTACAAGGAAACGGCGCGCGGCGGGTTGGCGGTGAACATCGTGGAGTGCTGAGCCGCCTCCGTTCGGGCTGAGCTTGTCGAAGCCTGAACACCGTTCGCCCTGAGCTTGTCGAAGGGTCGGGCTGAGCCTGTCGAAGCCCTGGCGGCATGCGAGCAAGCATCGAGATCTGCACACTCTCTGCATGATCATCGGCAACCATGCCCGGCCCAGGTCCACAGGTCATCACACGAATGACCCCGTACTCGATGAACCGTCATCCGTTCAGTCCCGACATCAAGAACTCCATCCAGGCGCTCTGCCGCTATGACAACCGATCCGGTCTTGCGGCAACGCTGCAGAATCATTTCTGCATCGCGCTGGCAGTGGCGGCTGCGGAGCACTCAGTCTGGCTGCTGCCGCTCTCATTGCTGATCATCGGATCGCGACAGCGCGCGCTCGCAACCCTGCTGCACGAAGCTGCGCACGGAACACTCTGTCGAAACAAGGTCCTCAATCGAGTCCTTGGCACCTGGTTCTCCGGGTACCTGATCGGCCAAAGCTGGAGTGCCTATCGCCGCTCCCACGTGCTGTCACACCACTCGCGACTCGGAGATCTCGATCGTGATCCGGACTACAGGTTCTATGTTGAAGCAGGCGTCTATGACGCCAAGGAACGCCGCCACTTTCTCTGGCGGCATGTCATCCGGCCACTGCTGTTCTTGAGCGCACTCTCGAGCGCGGTCTACCTGGTGCGCGAACGCCTGCTAGGTGCGGCGCCACAGAGAGAACTTCCGGCCATGATCGGCGCCGCGCTGGTCTTCGCCTGCGTCGGCACCTGGTGGTGCGGTCCGAAGTTCTTCTTCCTGTACTGGGTGTTGCCGTACTTGACGACATTCCAGATGTTGACCTGGTTCATCGAACTATCCGAGCACTACCCGATGGTTCGACATGCCCGAACCGACATCGAAGCAACGCGCAATCGCTTCAGCCATCCGATCGAACATCTCTTCACCGGCATGCACGCGGAGAACTTCCACCTCGTGCATCACCTGTTCCCCGGGTTGCCATTCCGTCACATGGCGCAGGCGCATCGGATCCTGCTGAAGGATGAGACCTATGCACGGCTGAACGCAGCCAGCGGTGGGATTTTCCTGTCCAGCAATTTCGCACCATCGCTCATCAGCACGATCTTGCCGCCCTCCAACGCGTGCAGCACACGCCCAGCGACATGAACGACCACCACAAAGGCGTCCTCTACGCCCTCGCCGCCGCCGCGCTCAATGCCAGCATCGGCGTGCTGACCAAGACGCTCGTCGCGCTGGGCTTTACGCCGAGCAGCATCGCAGGGCTCAAGACCGTCATCGGCTTCGTGATCCTGCTCGGCATCGTGCTCGTGCAGGCACCTCGGCAATTGCACGGCAAGTGGCAGCATGCCGGCCTCTGCGCGTTCTTCGGCATCTTCGTGCTGTTCCACTTCGAGACGGCGGCATATGCGCATCAATCGGCCGCCAACGTTGTCGTGATGCTGATGGCCTGCGCGGCGTTCTCGGCGATGGCCTTGGGCTGGCCGGTGCTGGGTGACCGGCCCAGGCGCCGGCAGGTCCTTGGTCTGCTGGTCGCAGTGGTGGGTGTCGCGCTGATCTGCGGCGCGAACCTCGGCGGCGATCTGCATGGCCTGCTGCTCGCCGCCATCGCCGGCACCGGCTACGGCATTTTCTCGGTGCTGGTGAAGAAGCTTGGATTGCAGGGCGGCTTCGCGCTGACGACGCGGCTGCTGTTCTTCGGCAGCCTTTACCTCGGCATCGCCGTCCAGCCAGAGAACCTCGCCCAGGCGCAGTGGAGCGCGACAGCCGTGCTGCTGCTCGTGCTGCTGGCAGTCTTTCCCACCGTGCTCGGCTTCGTCTGCACGACGCGCGCGATCCAGCACATCTCGCCGGGCCGCGTGCAGACGCTCGAACTGGCGGAGCCGGTGTTCGCCGCGGTGTTCGCGCTGGCAATGCTCGGCGAAGTGCCATCGAACGGCGCCTTGATCGGTGGCGCGGTGGTGTTGCTGGGGCTGTACCTCAGCGCTTCGTAGGCGCCGGTCCCGGATTGGCATCCGGGCTACGAACACCGGGTAGCCCGGATGCCAATCCGGGATCGTCGATCACGCCCTGTATTGAAACGGCGGCAAGCGCCGCACACGCCGCCACACCAGCACCGGCAGCCGCAGCAAAAACTCCACCATCAGCCGCGCGTGCATCCACGTCAGCAGCACGTTGTCACGCCCATAGCGGAAGTGCGAGACACCGCCCTCCTCCGCCGTCAGGTACTTCACCGGCGCCGGCAGGTTGATCGGCGCGACGCCACGCCATGCGAGCCGCACCACCGCCTCGGTGTCGAAATCGAAGCGCCGCATCCACGGCTGGCGCCGCATCACCGCGATCAGCGGCTCGATCGGGTACACGCGGAAGCCGTACAGCGAATCGCCGATGCCGGCGCCCAGCGTCTCCAGGTCGGTCCAGCCGTTCGAGATGCGCCGCCCGCGCACGCGCAGCAACGGCGCCGATGCGTCGAACACCGGCTTTCCCAGCACCATCGCATCAGGATGCTCGACCGACCGAGCCATGAACTGCGGGATCAGCCCGGCCGGATGCTGCCCGTCCGAATCCATCGTCAGCACGTGCGTGAAGCCCGCTGCCTGAGCCGCGCGCAGCCCGGTCAGCACGGCAGCGCCCTTGCCCTGGTTGCGCGGCAGCACGATCACGTGCAGCTGCGCATCGGACTCGGCCAGGCGCTGCAGCCCTTCGGCCGTGCCGTCGGTGCTGCCATCGACCACCACCCACACCGGCGACCACTGCGCGCGCGCCGCACGCACCGTGTCGTAGACCGTCGCACCGGTGTTGTAGCTCGGGATCAGCACCGCATGCCGGGTTGGGTTCACGTCCGCTCTTTCTTGCACAGTTCTGTTCTGAAATAAGACTCCAACTCGTCCAGCGACAGCGCCGCACTCTCGCGCGGCTCGAAGCGCTCGCCCAGCCGCAGCGTGAACGCCATCGGAAACGGCGGCACGCGCCAGATCGGCCAGCCCTTGCGCAGGTACGGCGAATCGGTCTCGATGAACACCGTCTGGATCGGCACGCCCGCCTTGTGCGCGATCGCCGTCACGCCCGGGCGGAAGCGGTTCAGCATGCCGCCCGCCTCGGTGCGCGTGCCCTCGGGAAACATCACCAGCTGCGCGCCTTCGCGCAGGTTCTCGATCGCGTGGCGCAGCATCGTGCGCGGCGAATCGTTCGGGATGTAGCGCGCGATCCGCGCCCCGGCCCCGAGGAACACGTTGCGCATCAGGTCGCCCTTCATGATGCACACGCCGCGCTGCAACCGCGCGACGATCAGCAGCGCATCGACCATGCTCGGGTGATTGGCCACCACGACCAGCCCGCTCGCGTCGTCATTGAGTCGATCGAGCGCCTGACTGTCGACCTCCATCAATCCGAAACCGGCCGCCAGGTTCCAGAACACGCGGTACGAACTCGCGACCACGTGCCGGCCGATCACCTGCGCGCGCCGCCGCGGCACCACCGGCAGCATCAGCGCGGCGACCAGGCTCCAGACCAGCGACGCCAGGCCCAGCCCGAGCAGCAGCAGGTAGAAACACGCGAGCTGCCAGGCGCGCCGGATCATGGGGGCGACGGCTCCGCGGCAGAGGCGATGCCGTGCGCCTCGATCTCGACCAGCAGGTCGGCGCGGCACACGTCGGCGCGCAGGTAGACGGCGTTGCGCAGCGCCGGCGCCTCGGCGCCCAGCCGCCGCGCCAGCACCTCGCGCACGGTGGGCAGGTCTTGCGGATGGCGGACGTAGACGGTGCAGTCGAGTGCGTCGACGCGATGCGCCTTCGGCCCGATCGTGCTCAGCGCATTGGCCGCATCGACCACCGCCGCCACGTTCGCGAGCGTCTCCTCGGTCTGCCGGGCCACGTCGCCGGCGTGCAGCGTCTGGTGGCCGACGATGCTCGCGGTGCCCGACAGGAACAAGGCCTCGCGCCCGCCGCCGATCGACGCCAGCGCGCCGCGCGAGAAGGTCGGCGCGCGTGGCCCGTATTGCGACGGGTAGCGGTAGGCGCTGACCTGGCGCGGGTTCTCGACCGCCCGCGGCGCCTCGCGTCCGGCCAGGAAATGCACCGTCAGCGGCCCGCGGGTGGTGCCCAGCGCACACGCGGCCGGCGCGCCGTCGAAGGCGCTGCGCCGCGCCGCCAGGAAGGCGTCCTGCCGGCCGATGTTGAACTGCCGGTAGCGCTCCAGCGGGTCAGCACCCTCGCCGGCCTGGACGCTGCCGTTGATGTCGGCCAGGTAGTTCCACACGCGCAGCAGGTGCGGGAAGCCTTCGTCGCGCAGCAACTGGAACAGCTCGTCGTAGACCTGCCGCGCCGCCGCGCCGATGCCACCGGGCAGCGTCGCGTCGTCGATGCACAGCCTGCCCATCAGCCAATGGCCGTCGCTCGTGAAGCGCGCCACACCCCGGTGCTGCTCGCGCGGCGTGCCGGCCGTGCTCCAGGTCTCGGTGATGCTGACAACCCCCGGGCCGGCCGGGTACAGCAGCGCCGGCGCGGCGATATCGCGCGGCTCTTCGGCGGTGTGGATGCGGCGGTCGAGCGCCGGCGTGGCAGTCGATTCGAAGGCGCGACGGAATTGCAAGGGGGACGACAAGGGGAGCGGCGGAGGGAACAACGGCAGGTCGCGCATCCATCGAATTTTAGAGGAGCGCCGTGACGTTTCCGGGGGCGGTCTCCCGGCGTGACGTGACGTCCTACAACGGGTCGGCCTCGGGGCGAACGAGCCAATTCGCGAAATCGTCACGCAGGCGTTCGCTTTCCTGCACCGCGCGGGTCCAGGCCGCCTGCCGCCCGGACACGTCGTCGCCCCAGGATTTGAAGTCGGCCCGGTCGGGCAGCTTGCCGTTCGGCAGCGTCGCGATCCATGCCGGGTTCGGGTACAGCACGATCAGCTTGTCGAGCATCGCGCTGGCCCGGTGGCGGCGCTTGAAGCCCTTGTCGAGCCAGCCCGGCACGACCGTCTTCTGGAAATGCGGGTACAGCGCCAGGCCGTCGTGCATCGACGCGTAGTCGAGATGCAGGTGGTAGTCGGTGATGCCGCCGTCCCAGTAGGCGCCGGTGGGGCCGCCCGGGATGTCGTGCACCGCGTCGAGCCAGAACGGGATCGAGCAGCTCGCGAGGATGCTCGCGCGCAGGTTCGAGCCATCGAGCGCGGCGGTGTGGGTGCGGTAGTCGGTGAGCGCCAGCGGCAAGGCATCGCGCGGGTCGGAGAAGACCACCCGCTCCAGCCAGCCGCCCATCGCGCGGCGGCTCAGCGCATTGGCCGCGAAGGCACCCAGGTAGCCGATCGGTGTGCGCAGCCGCCCCTGGCGGCCGAGCACATGCCGGCCGCGGCTCGTGAAGACATGCAGCCGGTAGCGCGGGTGCTGCAGCACCTGCGCCTCGCGGGCGCCGAACTGGCGCACCAGGTTGTCGGCGAACACCTGGCTGACGTGGGTCGCGGTCGGCTGCTTGCCGGGTGCGTGCTGGTACTGCTGTCCGATGTAGTCGGCCGCCATCTGCGCCAGCTCGCGCGCCGGGTCGTCGAGGCAGCCGGTGGCCATGCGCCACGCGCCGATCGACGCGCCGAGCAGGTGCACCGTGTGATCGCTGCGCGGCAGCCAGTCGCCGAACAGGAAGCGGTCGAGGTGGTTGAGCGCCAGGCCCTTGGGGCCACCGGCGGCGGCCGGGATGGCGCGCACGTCGTGCGGCTGCAGGCCATGCTGGCGCAGGTGCGCGAGGGCCCGCGGGCCGGCACTGACCAGCAGGGCCTTCATCGTGCCCGGTCAGTTGCCGGGGGTCGGATCGCGCTTGATGACGCCGCAGGCGATGCGCGCGCCGGAGTTGCCGGTCGGCTGCGTCGCGTAGTCGTCCTGGCTCGCGTGCACGATCAGCCCGCGGCCGACCAGGTCGGTCGGGCCGGAGCCGATGGTGACGCCGCTCAGCAGGAATTCGAACTCGGCCACGCCGTTCGCATCGGCGGTGATCGCCGGGATGTCGCCGGCATGGTGCTCGCCGAGCGGCGAGCCGTGCGGCTTGCCGGTGGGGTTGAAGTGGCCGCCGGTGCTCAGGCCGTCGCCGCTGGAGCAGTCGCCCTTCTCGTGCGCGTGGAAGCCGTGATCCTGGTTCGGCTTCAGGCCGCGCACCTTGCCCTTGACGAGCACGCGGTCGTCGACCATCTGGAAGGTGACGACGCCGACCGCGGCATTGCCGGTGGTGGGCAGCAGGGTCGCGGTGGCGCTCGGGCCGGGCGCATGGGCGCAGGCGCCGAGCAGCGCGGCCGCGCCGAACGCGGCGATCAGGGCCAGGGGTCGAAGACGTGCATTCATCGCTGTGTTCCTCAGTGAAGTGTCTGAAGTGTCAAACCACGCATGGTGCCCTGAATCGCCGGCCGCGGCTCAGCCCTTGCCTTGCAGCTTCGCAAAGGCAGCCGCCATCGCGGATTGCTGCGACGATGCCTGCTGCTGCGGTGCGCGCTGGCCGCCACCACCGCTGCGCTCGCCTCGCCCCGCCGGCCGGAAGCTGTTGTCGCCCTGGCGCTCGCCGCGCGGTGCGACCACCGCATCGAGCTTCATCGTCAGCGAGATGCGCTTGCGCGCCAGGTCGACCTCGAGCACCTTGACCTTGACGATGTCGCCGGTCTTGACGACCTCGCGCGCATCGGTGACGAACTTGTTGCTCAGCTGGCTCACGTGCACCAGCCCGTCCTGGTGCACGCCCAGGTCGATGAAGGCGCCGAACTGCGCGACGTTGCTGACGGTGCCCTCGAGCGTCATGCCCGGCTGCAGGTCCTTCAGGTCTTCGACGCCGTCGTTGAAGCGCGCCACCTTGAAGTCGGGGCGCGGGTCGCGGCCCGGCTTCTCGAGCTCGGCGAAGATGTCCTTCACCGTGATCGCGCCGAACTTGTCGCTCGCGAAGGCCTCGGGCTTCAGCGCGCGGATCACGTCGCTGCGGCCCATCACCTCGGCGGCCGGCTTGTTGACCGCGGCCATGATCTTCTCGACCACCGGGTAGGTTTCCGGGTGCACGCCGGACTGGTCGAGCGGGTTGTCGCCGCCGCGGATGCGCAGGAAACCGGCGCTCTGCTCGAAGGTCTTCGCGCCCAGCCCGCTCACGTCCAGCAGCTGCTGGCGGTTGCGGAATGCGCCGTTCGCATCGCGCCAGCGCACGATGCTCGCGGCCACCGCGCTGCTCAGGCCCGACACGCGCGACAGCAGCGGCGCCGACGCGGTGTTCAGGTCGACGCCGACCGAGTTCACGCAATCCTCGATCACGGTGTCGAGGCTGCGCGCAAGCTCGCTCTGGTTCACGTCATGCTGGTACTGGCCGACGCCGATGCTCTTCGGCTCGATCTTCACCAGCTCGGCAAGCGGATCCTGCAGGCGCCGCGCGATGCTCACCGCGCCACGCAGGCTCACGTCGAGGTCGGGCAGCTCCTTGCTGGCGTACTCGCTGGCCGAGTAGACCGACGCGCCGGCCTCGCTGACCACCACCTTCTCGATGTGGGTGCCGGGCGCGAGCTGCTGGATGCGCTTGATCAGGTCGGACGCGAGCTTGTCGGTCTCGCGGCTCGCGGTGCCGTTGCCGATCGCGATCAGGTTGACGCCGTGCGTCGCGCACAGCCGGCCCAGCGTATGCAGCGAGCCTTCCCAGTCGTTGCGCGGCTCGTGCGGGTAGACGGTGTGGGTGTCCAACACCTTGCCGGTCGCGTCGACCACCGCGACCTTCACGCCGGTGCGGATGCCGGGGTCCAACCCCATCACGACGCGCGGGCCGGCCGGCGCGGCCAGCAGCAGGTCGCGCAGGTTCTCGGCGAACACCTTGATCGCGACCTTCTCGGCGTCTTCGCGCAAGCGGCTGAACAGGTCGCGCTCCAGGCTCAGGCTCAGCTTGACCTTCCAGGTCCAGCCGACGGTCTTGCGGATCAGGTCGTCGGCCGGGCGCTTCTTGTGGCTCCAGCCGAGGTGCACCGCGATGCGGCCTTCGGCGATCGTCGGCTGCCCCGGCACCACTTCTTCATCGAGCACCAGCTTCGCGTCGAGGAACTCGAGCGTGCGGCCGCGGAACACCGCGAGCGCGCGGTGCGACGGCACACGGTTGATCGGCTCGTCGTACTCGAAGTAGTCGCGGAACTTGGAGACGTCGGGGTGATTGACGTCCTTGCCGTCCATCAGCTTCGAGCGCAGCAGGCCTTCGTCCCACAGCCAGCTGCGCAGCTTGCCGACCAGCGCGGCGTCTTCGGCCCAGCGCTCGCTGAGCAGGTCGCGCACGCCGTCGAGCACCGCGAGCGCGTCGGCAAAACCGCCTTCGGCATTGATGAAGGCCACCGCCTCGGCGGCCGGGTCGAGCGAGGGGTCGGCGAACAGCTTGTCGGCCAGGGGCTCCAGCCCGGCCTCGCGGGCGATCATGCCCTTGGTGCGACGGCGCGGCTTGAACGGCAGGTAGAGGTCTTCCAGCTCCTGTTTGGTGGGCGCGGCCTCGATCGCGGCGCGCAGCGCGGGCGTCAGCTTGCCCTGCTCGTCGATGCTCTTCAGCACGGCCTCGCGGCGGTCTTCGAGCTCGCGCAGGTACGACAGGCGGGATTCGAGCTCGCGCAGCTGGATGTCGTCGAGGTTGTCGGTGGCTTCCTTGCGGTAGCGGGCGATGAAGGGCACCGTGGCCCCGCCGTCCAGCAGTTGCACCGCGGCGTTCACTTGCACCGGCCGAACCTTCAGCTCGGCGGCGATCTGCAGAAGAATCTTGTCCAAAACGAGGGGGCCTGCCAGAGGCTTGTAGAGCATGAAAGCGGCGGAGTTTGCCACACGGTCATCGCCGGGCCGCCGGGCGGATTTGTCACTGTTTGCTATGCTCGCGGCCTTCGCGCCCTCCCGATGCTGTCCCACCCCTTCGCCCTCACCCGTGCCTCGCGCCGCATCGCCTTCGCGGCCGTGCTGCTCGTGTCGCTCGTGCTCGCGCAGGCGCTGGGCTTGATGCACGGCATCGCGCACATGCGCCATGCACCGGGCACGGCGACAACGTCGACGGCGAAGGCCGACTCGGGCTGGGTCGCCAAGCTGTTCGCCGGCCACCAGCACGGCGGCGATTGCGACGTCTACGACCAGTTGAGCCATGGCGATGCGCTGCACGCCGTGGCGCCGATGTTCGCGGCCGTCGAGTTCACGCAGACGCCGGTGGCGCTGCACCGCGGCTGGCACATCGCCACGCAATCCTCGGGCTTTCTCGCCCGCGGGCCCCCTTCCCTGAGCTGATCCGCCTTTCCAGGTTCGTCATCCGGGCCCGGCTGCGCACGCGCACGCCGGCCCCGGTTTCATCAGCTTTGTTGGAAGTCTCCCCATGAATTCGCTCGTCTCGAAGCGCCACGCCGTGTCCGTGGCCGTCTCTCTTGCCTTTTCGTCCGCTGCCTTTGCTCAATCGACCTCGGCCGCCGCCATCGCGCCGGCCGCTGCAGCCAGCGCCCCGACCACGCTCGACAAGGTCGTGATCACCGGCAACCCGCTCGGCCGCAGCGACATCGCCGCGCCGGTCTCGGTGCTGACTGGCGATGCGCTGACACTGCGCCGCGGCAGCTCGATCGGCGAGACGCTGAACGGCATGCCCGGCGTGTCGTCGACGTATTTCGGCCCGAACGCGAACCGCCCGGTGATCCGCGGGCTCGACGGCGACCGCGTGCGCATGCTCAGCAATGCCGGTGGCTCGCTCGATGCGTCGAGCCTGAGCTTCGACCACGCGGTGCCGATCGATCCGCTGATCGCCGACCGCATCGAGGTGCTGCGCGGCCCGGGCGCGCTGCTGTATGGCGGCAGCGCGGTCGGCGGCGTCGTCAACACGCTGGACAACCGCATCCCGTCGAGCCCGATCACCGGGCTGGGCGGCTCGGCCGAAGTGCGGCTGGGCGGTGCCGATGCCGAGCGCGGCGGCGCGGCGCTGCTGGAGACCGGCAACGGCCAGTTCGGGCTGCATGTGGACGCCTTCGGCCGCAAGACCTCGGACCTGCACGTGCCGAGCTTCACGCCGCGCGCCGACGGCGCGGACCAGCCGGAGACGAAACGCGTGCGCGCGTCGGCCAGCGACACGCATGGCGGCGCGGTCGGCGGCTCGCTGTTCTTCGACCAGGGCTACGTCGGCCTGTCGGTCGACACCTACCGCAGCACCTATGGCGCGGTCGCCGAGCCCGATGTGGACATCGACATGAAGCGCGACCACGTCGGCCTGGCCGGCGAGGTCAAGCGGCTGGACGGCCCGTTCACCGGCGTGCGCGCGAGCTTCAACCACACGCGCTACCAGCACCAGGAGGTCGACACCGGCACCGGCGCGGTCGGCACCACCTTCAAGACCTCGGGCGACGAGCTGCGCGTCGAGGCCACGCACGCGGCGATCGGGCCGGTGCAGGGGGTGGTCGGGTTGCAGCTGGAGGATTTCGATTTCTCGGCGCTCGGCGATGAAGCCTTCGTGCCGAGCACGCGCACCAAGCGGCAGGCGCTGTTCGCGCTGGAGGACCTGAGCTGGAGCGGCGGCACGCTGACCGCCGGGCTGCGCGTGGAGCATGCGCGCATCACGTCGGACGGCGATGCCGCCGATGCGGTCGAGCCGAAGTTCGGCGCGGCGGATGCGCGCAGTTTTCCGGTGCGCAGCGCGTCGCTGGCCAACGTCTACAAGCTGACGCCGGCCTGGTCGCTGAGCGGCTCGCTGAGCTACACCGAGCGCGCACCGACCTCGTTCGAGCTGTATGCGAACGGGGTGCACGCGGCCACCGGCGCGTTCGAGCGCGGCGACACGACCCTGGGCGTGGAACGCGGCAACAACATCGACGTGGCGCTGGCGTGGAAGGACGATGGCAACGAGCTGCGGCTGGGCGCGTTCAGCACGCGCTTCTCGCGCTTCATCTCGCTGGAAGCGACCGGTCAGCAGATCGAGGCCGAAGGCGATGACGGCCCGGAGTCGTTCCCCGAGTACGCATTCCGCGCGGTGCGCGCGCGGTTGAACGGCATCGAGATCAACGGCAAGCACCGGTTGCTGCGGCAGGACGGCTGGACGCTGGGGCTGGACGGCAAGCTCGACTACACGCGGGCGACCAACCTCGACACCGGCGAGGCGCTGCCGCGCGTCGCGCCGCTGCGCACGCTGGTTGGGCTGGACGTCGACAGCGGGCCGTGGAGCGCGCGCCTGGAGGTGGACAGCGCGGCGAAGCAGAACCGCGTGCCGGCGACCGACGTGTCGACCGACGGCTACACGATCGTCAACGCGTCGCTGGCACGGCATTTCGCGATCGGCAGCAGCGACGCGCTGTGGTTCCTGAAGCTCGGCAACCTGGGCGACAAGCTGGCGTACAGCGCGTCGACGGTGCAGACGGTGCGGGATCTGTCGCCACTGCCGGGAAGGTCGGTGAAGACGGGGGTGCGCGTCAGCTTCTGAGGCTTCACTCTCCATGAGCGAGCGCGGACGCAGCGTGCCGCCACGCTGCGTTCGCCACCATGCCGTTTCACGTGGTAGCCAATTGGAACGTATTGGTATTTAAATGGTCATACGATCGATTTTCCGATCGAAAGGCAGTCTGCTTTCTCGGCCCTGAGCACGGTCATGGCGCTGCCGAAGTCTGTCGATGACATGACTCATGCTTTTTCTGACAACCGCTTTGCAGTTCGAAAGGAAAACAATGAGTTCGACCTCCCTCAAGCGTTCGCGCGTGTTCGACCTGTTGCTGGCGAGCAGCGCGCTCCTCGCCGCCGGCTCTGCGACCGCCGCCGATCCGGTGTGCGCTCCAGCCTGGAACAGAAACACCTCGTATGCCGGCGGCAGCCACGTCAGCCAGAACCTGACCAACTACACCGCCGCCTACCGCACGATCGACGAGAACCCGAACCCGCACAGCGGGCCTGCGGGCAGCGGGCAACCCTGGGTCACCGACGGGCCGTGCGGGAACGCACCGGCGCCTTCGCCCGCGCCGTCACCTTCTCCTGCGCCGTCTCCTGCGCCCGCTCCGGCCCCGGCGCCCGCCCCTGCTCCGGCGCCGTCTCCCGCACCTGCGCCCGCGTCGAGCGCCATCGTCGGCGGCTACTACCCGTGGTGGGTCGGCTCGCCGATCCGGCTGCGCGACATCGACCCGCACTTCAACCTCATCTACCTGTTCGCCGCGACACCGCCCGGCGGCGATACCTCGGGCAACGTGCGCTGGCAGGCCCCGGCGGACGGCAACGGCGCCTGGACGCACTGGGTCGAGGACATGCAGTACGCCCGCAGCGTGCAGAAGCGGAAGATCATCCTGTCGGTCGGCGGGGCCGGTTTCGGCATGTCCTTCCCCGACCGAGCCAAGTCGACCACCTTCGTCGACAGCATCGATGCGCTCTACACGCAGTGGCAGGGCTTCGACGGGCTGGACTTCAACACCTTCGAAGGCTCGCAGTCGCCCGACACCGGCGAGATGATCTGGATCGCCAAGGAGCTGAAGCGCCGCCACCCCGGCTTCATCATTTCCGCGCCGCCGGCGCCGTGGAACCAGGTCGACCAGGCCTTCTGCAAGACGATGCTGGACGCGGGCGCGCTGGACTACTGCGCCCCGCAGTACTACGACGGCCCGAACCTCGCGGACCCGAACTGGATCCTGCCGAACGTCGACCTGTGGATGACGCTGCTCGGCCCGGAGCACGTCGTGATCGGCTTCGGCGTCGACCCGCAGGCCTACAACTACGAGACCATCGAGACGGCGGTCAGCGTGTGGACGCAGATCAAGGCGCGCTATCCGAAGGTGCGCGGTGCCTTCGACTGGCAGATCAACAACGACGCGCTGCAGGGCTACCCGTTCGCGAAGCAGCTGGGGCCGCTGGTGCCTTGAGGGCGAGCTGACGCCAGCCGTTCGCGTCGCGCCGGCGGCGCTTCGCGACCGCGGCGAACGCCTCGTCGCATCGCGATGTCGCGGGCGTCAGCGCATCGCCACAGTCCACTCCATCGACGACAGGTCGCCGTCGAACCCACCCGCTGGAGTCCGCCATGAACCGCACCGCCCTCACCTGTTTCTTCACCGCCGCCCTCGCCTTCGGCAGCGCCGCCGCGATGGCCCAGGACGCCGCCGCCCCGAAGACCCGTGCGCAAGTCCACGCCGAGCTGATCGAGGCACGTGCGCAAGGCACGCTGCCGATGGGCGGCGAGTTCGCCGGCACGATGCGGCATGACGCACCCGCCGCCAACGACACCCGCACCGCAGAACGCAGCCCGAAGCGCGCCGAACCGAAGGCGCCGGTCGCCGCCGGCGGCTGATCCGCAGCTTTGCTCAGCCCGTGCGCGCGCTCGCCAGCCAGTCGAGCGCGCCTTGCGCGGCCACGCGCGCGCTCGCCATCGTCGCGGTCAGCAAATAGCCGCCGGTCGGTGCCTCCCAGTCGAGCATCTCGCCTGCGACGAACACGCCGGGCAGCGCGCGCAGCATCAGCGCCTCATCCAGCGCCGCGGCGCGCACGCCGCCGGCGCTGCTGATCGCCTCGTCGATCGGCCGCGCGGCACCCACGCCGATGCGCAGGCCCTTGATGTGCGCGGCCAGGCGCTGCGGGTCGGCCAGGTCCGCCTTCGGCACCAGCTCGTGCAGCAGGCTCGCCTTCACGCCGTGCAGGCCGAGCCGCGTCTTCAGGTGCGTCGACAGCGAGCGCGGCCCGCGCGGGTGCGCGAGCTCGGCTTCCACCCATTCCAGCGGGCGCGCCGGCAGCAGGTCGAGCGCGAAGCTCGCCCGGCCCTGCGCCTCGATGGCATCGCGCAATCGCGCCGACGCGGCATACACCAGGCTGCCTTCGACGCCGGTCTGCGTGACGACGAACTCGCCCGCCTGCCGCCAGCCGTCGTCGAGCGCGATCGCCACCGACTTCAGCGGCTCGCCGGCGAAGCGGCTGCGGAAATGCTCGCTCCATGCCGGCGCCACGTCGAAGCCGCAGTTCGACGGCCGCAACGGCGCCACGTCGACCGCGCGCTGCGCGAGCCACGGCACCCACGCGCCATCGGAGCCGAGCCGCGACCAGCTCTCCCCGCCCAGTGCCAGCAGCACCGCCTCGGCGCGCACGCTGTGCTCGCCGTCGGCCGATGCAAAGCGCAAGGCGCCATCGTCAGCCCAGCCGAGCCAGCGCTGCCGCATGTGGAATCGCACGCCGGCCGCGCGCAGCCGCTGCAGCCACGCACGCAGCAGCGGCGCGGCCTTCATGTCGGTCGGGAACACGCGGCCGGAGCTGCCGACGAAGGTGTCGATGCCGAGCCCGCTCACCCACTCGCGCAGCTGCTGCGGGCCGAACGCATCGAGCCAGCCCGCCACCTGCTCGCGCTGCGCGCCATAGCGCTCGACGAACGCCGGCAGCGGCTCGCTGTGCGTCAGGTTCAGGCCGCCCTTGCCGGCCAGCAGGAACTTGCGGCCGACCGACGGCATCGCGTCGTACAGGTCGACCTGCACGCCGCCGGCGGCGAGGCGCTCGGCCGCCATCAGGCCGGCCGGCCCCCCTCCGATGATCACGACGTTGGCAGTGGAGGCGATGGCAGGCATGGGCGGGGGACACAGCGGGAAAGGGCCCGCATTGTCCCCCGCGGCTCACTTGGCCGGCGGCGGCTCCGGGAACAGCACGACCGGCCCGTTCGCCTTGCGCCCCGGCGGCAGGTACGCCGGCGATTCGCCACCCGTCGCGCCGAGCGACGTGATGAAGGCATGCATCGCGCGCAGGTCCGGCTCACTGAAATCGCGCAGCACGAACCACGGCATCGGCGGCCGCGTCTCGATCGTGTGCGCCACCTTGACCCATTGGTCGGCCGTCACTCGGCTGAAATAGTTGCGCAGGTTCGGCGCGTAGGTCGTGCCCCACGGGCCGCTCCAGCCGAGCGGGCTGCCGGTCAGCCATTGCGCCTGCGGCACCTTGCCGCCGGTCTCGCCGTAGTTGACGGTGTGGCAGTCGTTGCAACCGCCGATCTTCACGAGGTAGCGGCCGTGCTCGATCACGGAAGCTTGATCGGCCTTGGCAGGCGGCGCGGCAGATGCCACGAGCGACAGGCCGGCCAGCAAGGCAGCGGCAGAGGTCAGCAGGAATGTTCTCATCGGGATGCGTCGACAAAAATGCGTCGACAAAGAGTTGTGGAACCGGCACCTACGACCCGATGCGCCGCACGGACGCATCGGGTTCCATTCGATGACGGTATGGGTCGACGCTCGAGACTCAGTACTGCCCGCCCGACGCCGTGATGCGGTCGCCGGTGATCCAGCGCGCGTCGTCGCTCGCGAGGAACACCGCGAGGCCGCCGATGTCGTCCGGCCGGCCGAAGCGCCCCGCGGGGATCGCGGCGAGCATCGCCTTGTGCATGTCGGAGCCGTCGGTCACGCCCATCGTCGCGAGGCCTTCGGTCGCGGTCGCGCCCGGCGCGATCGTGTTGACGCGGATGTTGCGGCCCGCCAGTTCGATCGCCAGCGCCCGCGTGATCGCATCGACCGCGCCCTTGCTCGCCGAGTAGACCGCGCTGCCCGGCATGCGCGCGGTGCTCGCGATCGAGCCGATGTTGACGATGCTGCCGCCGGCCGCGCCGAAGTGCCGCGCCGCCTCCCGCGACGCGAGCAGCGTGCCCAGCACGTTGGTGTCGAACTGCGTGCGGTAGTCGTCGTCGGTCACCGATTCCAGCGGCCCGAAGCGGTACACGCCGGCGTTGTTGACCAGCACGTCGACGCCGCCGAAGGCCCGCTTCGCCTCGGCGAACAGCCGCTTCACGTCGGCCGGCTTCGACACGTCGCCCTGCACCGCGATCGCGCGGCCGCCCTGCTTCGCGATCTGCGCGACCACTGCCTCGGCACCGGCCCGGCTGCTCGCGTAGTTCACGACCACCGCGGCGCCCGCGCCGGCCAATGCCGTGGCGATGCCCGCCCCGATGCCCTTCGAGCCACCGGTCACGACGGCCACCTTGTTGTTCAGCTTGCTCATGGTTCTGTCCTGTTGTTGCTGGCGCCTGGCTGGCGTCGGAACGAATGGTGTTTGATTCGCCCATGACGCGGTAGCCGTCCCCATCGGCTAAGTTATATTCGCCAGCCAAATGACTGACCGACTCACCGCCCTGCACCTGTTCGCCCGCGTCGCCCGCAGCGGCAACTTCTCGCGCGCCGGGCGCGAGCTGGGGTTCTCGCAGCCGTCGGCCTCGCGCATCGTCAGCGAGCTGGAGCGCGAAGTGGGCGTCGCGCTGTTCACGCGCACGACCCGCGCGGTCACGCTCACCGAGGCCGGGGTCGACTACCTGGCGCGCGTCGAGGCCATCCTCGACGCGCTCGACGAAGCCGACCATGCGGCACGCGGCAGCGGCGAACTGCGCGGCGTGCTGCGGGTCGGCGTGGCGGCGAGCTTCGGCGTGCGCGAGCTGATCCCGCGGCTGCCGGCCTTCACCGAGCGTCACCCGGCGCTGCGCATCGAGCTGCTGATGAACGACCAGCGGCAGGACCTGGTGCACGAAGGTGTCGACATCGCATTGCGCTTCGGCGAGCTCGCCGATTCGGTCGCGACCGCGCGCCGGCTCGGCGCCACGCGGCGGATGCTGGTCGCGTCGCCCGCGTACCTGGAACGCGCCGGCATGCCGCAGTCCCCCGACGACCTGGCCTTACACCGCTTCATCGCCGGGCCGGTCGGCCCCGGAGTGCGAGGCATCCCGATGACGCTCGACGGCCGCTCGCTGCTCATGCGCGTGCAGAGCCGGCTGATGGTCACCGTCAACGAGGGCGCGACCGCCGCGGCGGTGGCCGGCATGGGCATCGCGATGAGCGGCCACTGGGGCTGCCGCGCCGAACTCGACGCCGGCCGCCTGCAGCAGGTGCTGCCCGAATGGGACCTCGGCGCGACCGAACTGCACGCGGTGTTCCCGGCCGGTCGTGCCGCGAAGCCTGCGGCGCGTGCGCTGGGCGAGTTCATCGCAACCGCATTGGCCGATCCGGCGTGAGCGTTTGGTAGATTCGCCCGCCTGGGAGAACACCATCACATGACCGATACCGGACTGAACGACCCGATCGACCCCATCGCCACCGCCTCCGACGGCCCGCCACCGCCACGCCAACTGCCCCGCGGCGCCCTCGGAGCCTGGTGGCACCAGGGCATCCGCACCGCGCTGCTGATGCGTGCCGACTGGAGCGGCCTGCAGGCCACGCCGGCCATCACCGCGTGCCTGCTGCTCGTGCCCCTCGCGCTCGGCGTGCTGGTCGAGCGGCTGTTCATCGTCGGCCCGGCGTCGTTCTATTGGCCGACGCTGATGACGTCCCGCTGGATGGGGCTCGCGCTGCTGGTCTGGGCCTGCTGGCTGCTGATGCGCGAACCGCGGCGCGGCGACGGCGGCCACCGTGGCGCGCCCGATGCGGCAGCGCTGTTCGCGATGCTGTGCGCTCAGGGCCTGCCGACGCTGGTGGTGCTGTCGCTGCTGCTGGTGCCGATGGCCCGCAACGGCCTGTACGGCAGCGGCGGCGAAGGCGGCTGGCTGGCCTGGGGCACCTGGTGGCTCGCGATCGGCTGGCTGTTCCTCGCGCAGGCGGTGTTGCTGTGGCGCGCCGGCACGCGGCTCGCGCCGCGCCTGGGCGCGCTGCTGATCGTCGCCGCGACGCTGGTGACCAACCAGTGGCTCAACCGCGCGGCGCACTGGTACCCGGCGCGCGCCGAAACCGCCGAGGGCGAAGACGACGCGGCGCCTCGCTTCAAGCTGACGCAGGAGCTGGTCGAGCAGCAATCGCAGCTGCTGCAGACCCGGCTGCAGGCGCTCGCGCCGCAGCGCAAGGGCACGATCGACGTCTACACGCTGACCTTCGCGCCGAACGCCGAAGAAGAGGTGTTCCGCCGCGAGAGCGCGATGGTGGCCGACGTGATGACGACCCGCTTCGACAGTGCCGGCCGCGCGCTGCAGCTGGTCAGCCACCACGACGACCCGGCCTCGTTCGCGTGGGCCACGCCGGTCAACCTGCAGCGCGCGATCACGCGCATGGCCGCGCTGATGGACCGCGACGAAGACGTGCTGTTCCTGCACCTCACCTCGCACGGCGCGCGCGACGGGCAGCTCGCGTCGTCGTTCTGGCCGCTGGAGGTCGCCTCGGTCACGCCGGGGATGCTGAAGGGCTGGCTCGATGCAGCGGGCATCCGCCACCGCGTGATCTCGGTGTCGGCCTGCTACTCGGGCAGCTGGATCGCGCCGCTGTCGGACCCCGACACGCTGGTGATGACGGCGGCCGATGCCGACCACACCTCGTACGGCTGCGGCCGGCGCTCGCCGCTGACCTTCTTCGGCCGCGCGATGTACGACGAAGGCATGCGCAGCACCTGGTCGTTCGAGGAAGCGCATGCGGCTGCACGCACGCGCATCGAGCAACGCGAGAAGGAAGCCGGCAAGACCGACGGCTACTCGAACCCGCAGATCGCGGTGGGCGAACGGATGCGCGAGACGCTGGCGGCGCTGGTGAAGCAGCGCGCCGCGGCGGCGGGGCAGTAGATCGGTCAGTCCCCTATGCAGGCTTGCAGGGTCCGCTGACAAATCCTTGCGACCTCGCCGAGCACCTACTGCAGCAGAATCGAAATTCCTTAACGACCAAGGAACACCTATGCGCAATAGACCGGAATCGTGTGCAAGAGCGACCCGCGAAAGCTCGCGAATCTTGCAAACGTTACGGATTCACGGAAGGCACGGATCCCTTCGCGCAATGCGTTCAAAAGGACGTCAACGCAGCCAAGGATCGGGATTCCGCCGAAACCGCTGCGGCCCGTGAGGCCATGAAGACATCGAACACGACCTGCGTCAAGACGATCAGCGGAATGGATTGCACGACGCGATAACACCGCGGAAACCCCTGTCCCACACCAGCGGCGTCAGGCGTCGCGAAGTTGAACGAGGGAAAAGAATATGTCGGCCAGTTCCTTGTGCTCAACGTGACCCTGAGCAACATCAACCATCACTTCTTCCAGCTGCGGACTGCGAGGCAGCGTGATGTCCTGAGTCTCCAGGTACGTCAGGGCGCTCACCAACGCCGTGCGCTTGTTCGCGTCATTGAAGACGTGGCCTCGCGCAATCGCGACGGCGTACATCGCCGCAATCTCATAGGCGTCGTTCATGCCCATGTACGTGATTCGATTGATGACTCGTGAGAGCGCACCTTCGACGGCACCCAGGCCATGATCCCCGCGCAATCCACCCTCGGTCTCCACGATCAGGTCGTGAATATCGACCACATCCTGCGGGTCAAGCATCGCCGACTAGCGATTGGCAAGCGCCTTGATCACATCCCTGTGCTCGGCAATCACCTTTTTTGCCGACTCCATGACCTGTTGGCGCTTCGCATCATCTGGAACATCAACAGGTTTGGGGCGAGTCTTCGACGCCCGTTTGATGATGGCAATGCCGTACTTGTTCGTGCTGGATGGCGTGTTCATGGCGAAGTTCCTTCGGCTGCGGCCGAGTCCTTGATCTCCATAGCCTTGTTCACGCTCAGCGCGATCAACGTGGCCGCCGAGCCCGACAGCAGGTAGACGCTGACGTACGCCAGCCCGAAGTGGGCTGACAGCCCCAGCGCCACCAGCGGCGCAAACGCCGCGCCGATCAGCCAGGCCAGGTCGGAGGTGAGCGCCGCGCCGGTGTAGCGGTGCTGCGTCTCGAAGTTGGACGTCACCGCGCCCGAAGCCTGGCCGTACGACAGCCCGAGCAGCGCGAAGCCGACCAGGATGAAGACGTCCTGCCCGATCGGCCCGCCGCCCAGCAGCGTCGGCGCGAAGCCGCTGAACACCCCGATCGCCGCGGCCAGCGTGCCGAGCGTGGTGCGGCGCCCGAACCGGTCGGCAATGCTGCCCGACGCGATGATGCCCAACGCGGCAATGCCGGCGCCCACCATCTGCACCGCGAGGAACTCGCTGATCGATTGCGTGGAATACAGCTTGATCCACGACAGCGGGAACACCGTGACGATGTGGAACAGCGCATAGCTCGCGAGCGCGGCGAACGCACCGATCACGATCGTCGAGCCCTGCGTGCGGGCCAGTTCGCCGACGCTGGTGGGCTCGAGCTCGTGCGCGTCGAGCAGCTTCGCGTATTCGTTGGTGGCCACCAGGCGCAGCCGGGCGAACAGCGCGACCACGTTGATCGCGAACGCCACGTAGAACGGGTAGCGCCAGCCCCACGACAGGAAATCTTCGGAACTCAGGCTCGCGTACAGGAACGCGAACAGCCCGCTCGCGATCACGAAACCGATCGGCGCCCCCAGCTGGCCGAGCATCGCGTACCAGCCGCGTCGGTTGCTCGGGGCGTTCAGCGCCAGCAGCGACGGCAGGCCGTCCCAGGCGCCACCGAGCGCCAGCCCCTGACCGACGCGGAAGATCGACAGCAGCACGATCGACGTGAAGCCGATGCTCTGGTAGCCCGGCACGAAGGCCATGCCGGCGGTCGACGACCCGAGCAGGAACAGCGCGATCGTCAGCTTGGCCTCGCGGCCGTAGCGCTTCTGGATCGCCATGAAGATGATGCTGCCGATCGGGCGCGCGATGAACGCGAACGAGAAGATCGTGAAGGCCCAGAGCGTGCCTTCGAGGCCTTTTTCGAACGGGAAAAACACTGACGGGAACACGAGCACTGCCGCGATTCCGAACACGAAGAAGTCAAAATACTCCGATGACCTCCCGATGATCACGCCGATGGCGATCTCGCCGGGCGCGACCTTCGCGTCATGGGCGGCATGCAGGCGGCGGGTGTCGCGGCCGATGTCTTCGGTCGTCGGATGCGGATGTTTGGGGTCCAGGGAGGAGGTCGTCATGAAGCTTCGGTCCGCTGTCTTGAACATTGTCGGGGGCAGTCTGGAGGTTCCCACGCCCGGGCACCGCAGGCGATAGGACAAAACGTCCAATCCCCGAACCGCGCCGTTGAACGTAGATTCTCTGCCCATCGGGCGCCGGTTGGAAGCAGTTTGCGCGCCCCTCCTACACAGACCTGGCATGCCACCCCTCCAAAAGCCCATGAGCCCGATCAGCCGACCGCTCCTGCTGGCCCCCGCCCTGCTCCTCACCGGGCTGCTGGCCGGCTGCAACACCGTGCTGCTGAACCCGTCGGGCGACATTGCCGCCCAGCAGGGCAAGCTGATCGTCGTCAGCACGTGGCTGATGCTGCTGATCATCATCCCGGTGATCGCGCTGACGCTGACCTTCGCGTGGCGCTACCGCGCCTCCAACCGCGAAGCCCGCTACGAACCCGACTGGGACCACTCCACCCAGCTCGAGCTGGTGATCTGGGCGGCCCCGCTCTTGATCATCATCGCGCTGGGGGCGATCACCTGGATCAGCACCCACACGCTCGACCCGTACCGCCCGCTGAGCCGCATCGACGCGGCCCGCCCGGTCACCGCCGACGTGAAGCCGCTGGTCGTCGAGGTGGTCGCGCTCGACTGGAAGTGGCTCTTCATCTACCCGGAGCAAGGCATCGCCGTCGTCAACGAGCTGGCCGCGCCGGTCGACCGGCCGATCCAGTTCAAGATCACCGCGTCGTCGGTGATGAACGCGTTCTACATCCCCGAGCTGGCCGGCATGATCTACGCGATGCCGGGCATGCAGACCCAGCTGCACGCGGTGATCAACAAGCCGGGCGACTATGAAGGCTTCTCGGCCAACTACAGCGGTGCCGGCTTCTCGCACATGCGCTTCCGCTTCCACGGCGTCGACAACGCCGGCTTCGACAAGTGGGTGCAGGCCGCCAAGGCCGACGCCAAGGAACTGACCCGCGCCGACTACCTGCAGCTCGAGAAGCCGAGCGAGCGCGAGCCGGTGCGCCGCTACGCGAGCTTCGCGCCGGGCCTGTACGACGCCATCCTGAACCGCTGCGTCGACAGCTCGAAGATGTGCATGTCCGAAATGATGGCGATCGACGCCGGCGGCGGCCTCGGCCGCCAGGGCATCGACGGCGTCAAGGAGAAGGACGGCCACACCTCCGACGCCAACGGCGCCACGCCGCGCACCTACTACGTCGCCGCCGCGCTGTGCACCGTCGCCGACCCGACCGGCACGCAGCCGGTGATGCGCACCGCGCAAAACACCATGCAAAACGCAAGCACGCAGAACTGAGTCGCACCCGATGCTCGATCACCTCGATTTGACGAAGCTCGTCTTCGGCCGCCTCTCGTGGAACGCGATCCCGCTCCATGAGCCCATCCTGCTCGTCACCTTCATCGCCGTCTGCCTCGGCGGCGTCGGCATGCTGGCGTTGCTGACCCGCTATCGCCTGTGGGGCTACCTGTGGCGCGAATGGTTCACCAGCATCGACCACAAGAAGATCGGGATCATGTACGTGATCCTGGGTCTCGTGATGCTGCTGCGCGGCTTCGCCGACGCGGTGATGATGCGGGCCCAGCAGGCCATGTCGTTCGGCGACAACGCCGGCTTCCTGCCGCCGCACCACTACGACCAGATCTTCACGGCCCACGGCGTGATCATGATCTTCTTCGTCGCGATGCCGCTGGTCACCGGGCTGATGAACTTCGTCGTGCCGCTGCAGATCGGCGCGCGCGACGTGGCCTTCCCGTTCCTGAACAACTTCAGCTTCTGGATGACCACCTTCGGCGCCGGCCTGGTGATGGCCTCGCTGTTCGTCGGCGAATTCGCGCGCACCGGCTGGCTGGCCTACCCGCCGCTGTCGGGCATCGCGTTCAGCCCTGACGTGGGGGTCGATTACTACATCTGGTCCTTGCAGATCGCGGGGGTCGGCACGCTGCTGTCGGGCGTGAACCTGATCGCCACCATCGTCAAGATGCGCGCGCCCGGCATGTCGATGATGAAGATGCCCGTCTTCACCTGGACCTCGCTGTGCACCAACATCCTGATCGTCGCCGCCTTCCCGGTGCTGACGGCGGTGCTGGTGCTGCTCTCGCTCGACCGCTACGCCGGCACCAACTTCTTCACGAACGACCTCGGCGGCAACGCGATGATGTACGTGAACCTGATCTGGATCTGGGGCCACCCCGAGGTCTACATCCTGGTGCTGCCGGCCTTCGGCATCTTCTCGGAGGTGGTCTCCACCTTCAGCGGCAAGCGGCTGTTCGGCTACGCGTCGATGGTGTACGCCACGGTCGTGATCACCATCCTGTCGTACCTGGTGTGGCTGCACCACTTCTTCACGATGGGCTCGGGGGCGAGCGTCAACTCGTTCTTCGGCATCACGACGATGATCATCTCGATCCCGACCGGCGCGAAGATCTTCAACTGGCTCTTCACGATGTACCGCGGGCGCATCCGCTTCGAGGTGCCGATGCTGTGGACGGTCGGCTTCATGATCACCTTCGTGATCGGCGGCATGACCGGCGTGCTGCTCGCGGTGCCGCCGGCCGACTTCGTGCTGCACAACAGCCTGTTCCTGATCGCGCACTTCCACAACGTGATCATCGGCGGCGTGCTGTTCGGGCTGATGGCCGGCATCACCTACTGGTTCCCGAAGGCCTTCGGCTACAAGCTCGATCCGTTCTGGGGCAAGTGCTCGTTCTGGTTCTGGCAGATCGGCTTCTTCTTCGCGTTCACGCCGCTGTACGTGCTGGGCCTGATGGGCGTCACGCGCCGGCTGAGCCACTTCGAGGATTCGTCGCTGCAGATCTGGTTCGTGATCGCCGCGTTCGGTGCGTTCCTGATCGCGCTGGGCATCGGCAGCTTCCTGATCCAGCTGGTGGTCAGCTTCATGCGCCGCGAGCAGTTGCGCGACGTGACCGGCGACCCGTGGGACGGCCGCACGCTCGAATGGTCGACCGCGTCGCCCCCGCCGGCCTACAACTTCGCGTTCACGCCGGTGGTGCACGACAACGACGCCTGGTACGACATGAAGGCCAACAAGTTCGATCGCCCGACCGAGGGTTTCATCCCGATCCACATGCCGAAGAACACCGGTGCCGGCTTCATCATCGCCGGCCTCGCGGCGGTGGTCGGCTTCGCGATGATCTGGCAGATGTGGCTGCTCGCCGGCCTCGGCTTCGTCGCGATGATGGCCGCGATCATCATCCACACCTTCAACTACAAGCGTGACTTCCACATCGGCGCGGACGAAGTCGTCCGCACCGAGAACGCACGCACCCAGCTGCTGGCCGCCCATGTCTGATCTCACATTGAACCCCGCGGCAAGCGCCGACGCGCCGCGCTACTACCTGCGCGAAGAACACCATCCGGAGAACGGCACCCTGCTCGGGTTCTGGCTCTACCTGATGAGCGACTGCCTGGTCTTCGCGTGCCTGTTCGCGACGTATGGCGTGCTCGGCCGCAGCTACGCGGCCGGCCCGTCGGGCGCCGACCTGTTCGACCTGCCGATCGTGGCGGTGAACACCTCGCTGCTGCTGCTGTCGTCGATCACCTACGGCTTCGCGGTGCTCGAGATGCAGCGCAAGCGGCTGCGCGCGACGCTGGTGTGGCTGGGCGTCACCGGCTTGTTCGGCCTGGGCTTCCTGAGCCTGGAGCTGTACGAGTTCGCGCACCTGATCCACGAAGGCGCCGGCCCGCAGCGCAGCGCGTTCCTGTCGTCGTTCTTCACGCTGGTCGGCACGCACGGGCTGCACGTCACCTTCGGCATCGTCTGGCTGGTCACGCTGATGTTCCAGCTCGGCAAGCACGGCCTGACCGCGCCGAACCGCCGCCGCGTGATGTGCCTGTCGATGTTCTGGCACTTCCTGGACGTCGTCTGGATCGGCGTCTTCACGTTCGTCTATCTCATGGGAGTGCTGCCGTGAGCGCACAAGAAATCGACAGCCTCGCCCACGGGCGCGATCACGGCCACGCGCATGGCCACGACGACCACGGGCATGACCACGACGGCGGCCACGCCCCCAGCACGCTGCAGGGCTACGCCACCGGCTTCATCCTGTCGGTGATCCTGACGGCGATTCCGTTCTGGCTGGTGATGGGCAAGGCCTTCAACAACTCCAGCACCACGGCGCTGGTGATCCTCGGCTTCGCCGCGGTGCAGATCGTCGTGCACATGGTGTATTTCCTGCACATGAACGCGCGATCGGAAGGCGGCTGGACCATGCTGGCGCTGATCTTCACGCTGGTGCTGGTGGTGATCACGTTGAGCGGTTCGTTGTGGGTGATGTTCCACATGAACAGCAACATGATGCCCACTGTCCACGACATGCGAGTGAGGCCGTGAGGCCACGCAGGGCAGCGCTGACCGCAGCGGCCGCCCTGCTGTTCGCAGGCTTCGCCGCACTCGGCACCTGGCAGGTGCAGCGGCTGTCCTGGAAGCTGGACCTGATCGAGCGGGTCGAGCAACGGGTTCGCGCGGCGCCGGTCGAGGCGCCTGCCGGGCCGGTCAGCGCGGCGACCGACGAGTACCGCCACGTCGTGCTGCACGGCCGCCTCCTGCATGCGCAAGAGACCCTCGTGCAGGCCGTCACCGAGCAAGGCCCCGGCTGGTGGCTCGTCACGCCGCTGCAGCAGGCCGACGGCCGCAGCGTGCTGGTCAACCGCGGGTTCGTCACGACCGAATCGAAAGCCCTGGCGTCGCGCCCGGACGGCGACGTCACCCTCACCGGCCTGCTGCGCCTGACCGAACCGCGTGGGGGCTTCCTGCGCCGCAACGACCCTGTCGCCGGCCGCTGGTTCTCGCGCGACGTGGAAGCCATCGCCGCGGCGCGCGGGCTCGCGAACGCGGCGCCCTATTTCGTCGACGCCGATGTTCAAACCGCGGCCGGCCCCGATGCCTGGCCGGTCAGCGGCCTGACCGTCGTCAGCTTCCACAACAACCACCTCGTCTACGCCCTCACCTGGTTCGGCCTCGCCGCGATGGTGGCAGGGGCGGCGTGGATGCTGCGGCCGGGCGGCCGCTGGTCGGGCGAGAATCCGCCCTTCCCGGCCTCCGCCTCCGCCCTCCCGCACGATGCCCCTCACGGCTGACACCACCCCGCTGCAGCACACCCTGATCGGTCCGCCCACGAGCTGGGCCGGCACCGTGGGCGTCACCGATGCCGGGCTGAAGAACATGCAGCAGCTGATCCAGCTGCGCTGGATCGCGGTGGTCGGCCAGATCGTCACGGTCGCGATCGTGCATTTCGGCTTCGGCATCCGGCTGCCGCTGGAGCACATGCTCGCGGTGCTGTACTGCCTGGTCGCGTTCAACCTGGTCAGCGTGCTGCGGCTGCGCAACCGCCGCCCGGTGCTGCACGTGGAGCTGCTGGTGGCGCTGCTGGTCGACGTGGGCATGCTGACCTCGCAGCTGTACCTGAGCGGCGGCGCGACCAACCCGTTCGCCTTCCTGTACCTGCTGCAGGTGATCCTCGGCGCGGTGCTGCTGAAGCCGCGCTACACCTGGGTGCTGGTGGTCGTCACCTGCCTGTGCTTCGCCGGGCTCGGGCTGTACTACCGGCCGCTGGACATCCCGCTCGACCACGTGCGCGGCCTGTCGAGCCCGTTCGTGCTGGGCCTGCTGCTGTGCTTCGCGCTGAACGCGGCGCTGCTGGTCACCTTCATCACCCGCATCCAGCGCAACCTGCGCGCCCGCGATGCGCGGCTGGCCGCGTTGCGCCAGCGCGCGGCCGAAGAGGAGCACATCGTCCGCATGGGCCTGCTCGCGTCGGGCGCGGCGCACGAGCTGGGCACGCCGCTCGCGACGCTGGCGGTGATCCTCGGCGACTGGCGCCGGCTGCCGCACTTCAGCTCCGACCCCGAGCTGCTCGAAGAGGTGGTCGAGATGCAGACCCAGCTGGAGCGCTGCAAGGCGATCGTCAGCGGCATCCTGCTGACGGCCGGCGAGGCGCGCGGCGAGTCGTCCGAGGCGACCACGCTCGCGACCTTCCTCGACGAGCTGGTGCACGACTGGCGCCGCACGCGGCCGGTCAAGGCCTTCGCGTACGAGAACCGCTTCGGCGACGACCTGCCGATGGTGTCCGACTCGGCGATCCAGCAGATGATCTGCAACGTGCTCGACAACGCGCTCGAAGCGTCGCCGCAATGGCTGCGGCTCGACGTGGAGCGCGCCGGCGACGCGCTGAGCTTGACTGTTACCGATGCCGGCAAGGGCTTCGCGCCAGGCCTGCTCGAGACGCTGGGCCAGCCCTACCGCTCGACCAAGGGGCGGCCGGGCAGCGGCCTCGGGCTGTTCCTGGTGGTCAACGTGGCGCGCACGATCGGCGGCACGGTGGAAGCGGCGAACCGGCCGGAGGGCGGCGCGATGGTGAAGATCACGCTGCCGCTGTCGGCGATCGTGCTGGAAGACGCCACCGCACCAGAAGAAGAGGCCGAAGATGATCCCGAAGCCGCAGAGGAAGTGAGCGAAAGCCATGGACAACGCTGAACGCCGCCTGCTGATCGTCGAGGACGACGCCTCGTTCGCGCGCACGCTCGGGCGCTCGTTCGAGCGGCGCGACTACCGCGTCACGCTGGCCGCCAGCCTGGGCGACGTGAGCGCCGTGCTGCAGACCGAATCGCCGGGCTTCGCGATCGTCGACCTGAAGCTGAACGGCGAGGCCTCGGGCCTGGCCTGCGTGCAGGCGCTGCATGCGCACGACCCGAAGATGCTGATCGTCGTGCTGACCGGGTTCGCGAGCATCGGCACCGCGGTCGAGGCGATCAAGCTCGGCGCCTGCCACTACCTGGCCAAGCCGTCGAACACCGACGACATCGAGGCCGCCTTCGGCCGCGCCGCCGGCACCACCGAGGTCGAGCTGACGAACCGCTCGAGCTCGATCAAGACGCTCGAGTGGGAACGCATCCACGAGACGCTGGCGGAGACCGGGTTCAACATCTCCGAAACGGCACGGCGGCTGGGCATGCACCGGCGCACGCTGGCGCGCAAGCTCGGAAAACAGCAAGTGAAATAGGCGGCCGGTCTCCCCAGTCGAGGGGATGCCGCCCGGCGGGCGGCATCGGCACAATCGCCGGGCACTTTTGCGCCTGGACCGAGGCCCGCCATGCCGACTGCCACCCCTGCTGCCACCACGATACCGGCCACGCAAGTGCTCGGTGACGAACTCGAGCTCATCCGGGCGCGCCGGCGCGCGAACGACCCCCAGCTCGCCGCCGCCCGGCCGCACAGCGGCGAGGTGTTCGGGCTCGCGCTGTCCGGCGGCGGCATCCGCAGCGCGACGGTGTCGCTCGGCGTGCTGCAAGGCCTGGCGCGGGCCAGGCTGCTGCACCGCTTCGACTACCTGTCGACGGTCTCCGGCGGCGGCTACATCGGCGCGTTCTTCGCCAGCCTGTTCCGCCGGCCGCTCGATGGCAACGACAAGGGCAACGGCCTGAACGCCGCGGCCAGCGGGCGCGATGCCGAGCACATCCTCGCCGAGGACTTCTCGCGCCGCCCGCCGGGCTATTCGCCCACCGCCCGCCCGCTCGGCTGGCAGCTGCAGTGGCTGCGCAAGGGCAGCCGCTACCTGGCACCGTCCGGCGCCGGCGACTACCTGTATGCCGTGGCGCTGGTGCTGCGCAACCTGGTGGCGATCCACTACGTGCTCGGGCTGACGCTGGTGCTCGCGGTGCTGCTGGCGATCGGGCTGGACTGGGGCGTGCAGACGGCGGCGTTCACGATGGCGGACCTGCCGGGCCATGCCTCGGGCTTCGGGCTGCTGCTGCTGTCGGGCGCGCTCGGCGCGTTCTGGGTGGCCCCGAGCGCGCTCGCCTACTTCGCCGCGGAGACGCCGAAGTCCGACGACGGCAAGCTGCCCTGGTGGTCGACGCGCACCTTCTGGTCCTTCATCGCCGCGATCGCGGTGGCCATCGGGCTGAGCTGGTGGATCGGCAGCTTCGGCGACGCCGGCGACCTCTCGCCCGCACCGCAAGCCTGGCGCCTCGGCGCCGCGCGCCTGCTGGCCGGCCTGGCTGCGCTGATGCTGCTGGCGGTCTCGATGCTGCTGGTCGTCGGCACGCTCGCCCGGCACCGTGCCGGCCGCGGCGAGACCTCGCAGGCCCGCTTGCTGCAAGGCATCCGCGTCGACCTGACGCAGGTGCTGGCGCACGGGCTGAGCTTCCTGCTCGCGGCGGTGTCCGCCGCCGCCTTGCTGCTTCTGGTGCCCCACCTGCGCGAGTACACGGCCAAGCTGGTCGCCGCGGCCGTGGCGGCCGCACCGGCGGCGCGCTTCCTGATGTCGCTCGTGCCCCAGCGCAAGAAGGACAACGAGGCGTCGCCCGCGTGGCTGCAATGGCTCGCGTCGGCTGCCGGCGTGCTCGCCTTCACGCTGCTCGTGCTCGGGTGGACGCTGGCGGCCGATGCGCTGGTCTCCACTTGGCTGATGCCGACCGGCATCTCGGGCTTCGCGGTGATCACGTCGGTGCTGCTGCTGCTCGCGCTGGCCTTCGCGACCGGCCAGAGCTTCCAGTTCCTGAACCTGACGACGATCCAGCGCATGTATGCCTCGCGCATCATCCGCAGCTACCTGGGCGCGAGCAATGCCGAACGCTCGAAGGCCGGCAGCCGCAGCGCCTGGCAGCGCATCAGCGAGGCCCACCCGCGCGACGACCTGCCGCGCGGCGAGTACTACGCCGCCGACGCCTGGCAGCGCGGCGCGCCGCTGCACCTGATCAACGTGACGATCAACCAGACCGTCTCCGACACCGACCCGCTGGTGCAGCGCGACCGCAAGGGCCGCCCGCTGGTGGTGTCGCCCTGCGCGCTCGGCGTCGACGGGCTCTGGTACGACTGGGACAGGCCGGCGGTCGAGCGCGGCAAGCCGGTGCGACTCGAGGCGCTGACCATCGGCAACTGGATCGGCATCTCGGGCGCGGCCTTCAGCACCGGGCTGGGCCGGGCGACCTCGCTCGGCAAGTCGATGCTGTTCACGATCGGCAACGTCCGCCTCGGGCATTGGTGGAAGGCCTGGCCCGAGGAGCGGGCGCCGCGCAAGCGCGGCCCGCTCGACCTGCTGGCGCGCGGCATCGCGCACGTCTTCACGACGCAGGCCTACCTGGCCAGCGAGCTGTTCGCGCGCTTCAGCGGCACGCAGCTGCCGTACTGGTATTTGACGGACGGCGGACACTTCGAGAACACCGGCGTCTACGAGCTGCTGCGCCGGCGCGTCGGCATGGTGCTCGCGTGCGACAACGGTGCCGACCCGAGCTATCAGCTCGAAGACCTGGCGAACCTGATGCGGCTGGCCCGCATCGACATGGGCTGTGAATTCGTGCGGCTGGTGCGCGAGGATTTCGGACCGATGGCCGACGCGCCGCGCTGGCTGAACGCGGTCATCGACGATCCACGGCTGACCCGCGGCGATGGCAACGAGGACAAGGACACCGGCCGCGCGATGCTGTTCTACGCGTACCGGCCGCTGGATCCCGACGGCGTCGACAGCGGCACGGCGCTGGTGGTGCTGAAGCCGCGTCTTGCGCACTCGACCCCGCTCGACGTGCTGGAGTACGCCGCCACCTCGCCCACCTTCCCGCAGGAGACGACGGCCGACCAGTTCTTCGACGAAGGCCAGTGGGAGAGCTACCGCCGGCTGGGGGCGGCGCAGTGCGAGGACCTGTTCGCCGCGGCGGCGTCCACCGAGGCGGACCCTGTCGATGCACTCACGCGGCTGCGCGACGAGATCCGGGCGGCCGCCCGCAAGAAGCTGGCGGCCGCCGGCACCGCCTGATCAGGGCGCCCGGAACGTCCAGCGCGCGTTGTCCCCCGCGCAATCCCACTGCTGGATCGCCGCGCCATCCAGCGTCGACACGTTGGTCACGTCCAGGCACTTGTTGCTGTGCGACGCGCGCAGGTAGTAGGAGCCGCCACCCTGGTCCTCCAGCTTGAACAGCTGGTTCGCCCCACCCGTGCAGGTCCATTGCTGCACCGCCGCGCCGTTGGCGGTGCTGACGCCGGTGATGTCGGCGCACTTGCCGCTCAGCACCGAGCGCAGCTGCCACAGCCCGTTGGCGTTGCTCTGCGCGACCCATTGCTGGTTGCTGCCGCCGCCGTAGCTCCATTGCTGCAGCACGGTGCCGTCGGTGGTGGCGCGTTCGCGCACATCGAGCGCACGGCCGCTGTGCTTCGCGACGATCGCGTAGGTCTGGCCGGAGACCGGGCCGGTCGTGGGGTTCGTCGGCGGATTGGTCGGCGGGTTGGTCGGCGGGTTGGTGCCGGTCGAATCCTCGAACTGCAGCCAGTCGAGGTTCGCGACACCCAGCCCGCCCTTGGCCACCAGGTAGATGTTGTGCACGCCGCTGCTGCGCTGGATCGGCGTCGTGATCTCCTGGAACGTGGTCCAGCCGCCGGTGCTCGGCACCGTGACCGTGCCGACGTGTGCGCCGGTCGGGCTGTCGAGGTGCAGCTCGATCTGCTTGCCGGCATAGGCCGCGTCCACCGCCAGCCGCAGCTTCAGCCGGTCGACGCCGCTGCCGAAGTCGACGTCGATGTAGCGCAGCCAGTCACCCGCATCGAAGCTGCCGACGCCGGCCGCGTCGAAGCTGACGCCGCTCTGCGCATAGAACATCTCGGCCTCGAGCTTGTCGGTGGCGCGCCAGTTGCCTTCGTACGGCAGGTTGCGGATCAGGCTGTTCTTGCCGGTCAGCGCGGCCTTGAACACGCCGGTCAGCATGGTGTTGGGCGCCATGTTCTTCTCGACGTCCCAGCTGCGCCACTTCGATTCGATGGTGGCGTACGAATCGGTCGCGACGTTGGGCGTGTTGGCGCCGGCATTGGTGCTGTTGTACAGCGCCCAGTTGCCGACGTTGGTGCCCTTGTAGGTCCAGCTCGTCCAGTGCCAGCCCGACTCGTTGTAGCGGCGCAGGCCGTACTCCCAGCTGCTCTGCAGGTTGAAGTACATGAACTCGCCGACGTAGTGCGGCACGTTGTACGACAGGTACTGCTTCTCCTGGTTGACCTTGCTGTCGGTGAAGCTCGCCTGCGCGGCGTAGTTCGACTCGTTGCCCCAGTTGTAGTAGTGGAACTCGTAGATCACGTTGGTCCAGCCGTAGTCCGACGGCCGGGTGATCGCCGTCCAGTCCCAGATGCCCTCCATGATCACGATGTGGTTCGGGTCGACCGCACGGATCTCGTTGTAGAAGCGGTTGTACATGTCCAGCACCGGGCGCGTCGCCGGCGACGGATAGTTCAGCGACGGCTCGTTCAGCAGGTCGTAGCCGGCGACGGTCGGCTCGTTGCGAAAGCGCGTGGCCAGCTCGCGCCAGAAGCTCAGCGCCTGGTTCTGGAAGGTCGTGTTGTTCCACAACTGGCCCGAGCCGCCGATGCGCCCGCTGTGGTCGGCCCCGTTCTGCGAACCCGGCGCGCCGTGCAGGTCGAGGATCACGTACATCCGGTACTTCTTCGCCATCGCCACCACCCACTCGATGCGGCGGAAGTCGATCTTGCCGGCGGCATCGCGCTTCCACGAGCCGTCCTCGTTCATGTGGTTCAGGTAGTAGATCGGCAGGCGCACCGCGCTCATGCCCATCTCGCTGAGGATCTTGAAGTCCTTCTCCTGCAGGTAGCTGTCCTGGTAGGCGTTGATCAGCGCGTCGCGGCCGGCATCGCCGAAGCGCTGGCTCAGCGTCTTGCGCATCGTGTAGTCGTCGCTCACGCCGGCGAGCGGCGACATCCAGGTCTCGTGCACCTGCCAGCCGCCGAGGTTCACGCCGCGCAGGTAGATCGGGTCGCCGGTGCCGTTCTGGTTGCGCACCAGGCGGCCGTCGACCTTCAGGAAACTGCTGTGGGCGGCCGCGGTGCCGGCCATCGCGAGGGCGGCGACGACGGGCAGCAGGGCAAACCGCGAGAGGTGCGAAAGGAGTTTCATGGTCGGACTGGAGTGGAAGAAAAGTGGAAACGGTTCCAGTCCGGGATTCTTCGGGACCGAGGCCCGGATCACGTCCGGGTAAACCCTCGATCCGGCGGTGGGGTTGTCACCACCTGAAACGGCCGCGTCAGCGCGGTGCCAGTTGCAGCGTGCCGCCGGGCCCGGGCGTGGCAGCGATCGCGGCGTAGCCCGGCAACTGCGGGTGCGGTGTTGCGATTGGATGCGTGTGCGTGGCCGTGATCACGACGATCGCCGCGCCCGCCGCCTCGGCCGCCGCGATGCCGGCCGGCGCGTCCTCGAAGACGAGGCAGGCTTCTGCCGCCACGCCCAGGCGCTGCGCCGCGAGCCGGAAGCAGTCGGGTGCGGGCTTGCCGTTCACCACGTCGTCCGACGTGACGATCACCGCCGGCAGCGGCAGGCCGGCCGCCGCGATGCGGCGCAGCGCGAGCGCGCGCGGCGCCGACGTGACGATGGCCCAGCGATCGGCCGGCAACGCGGCCAGGAAGGCCGCGGCACCAGGGATCGCCTCGATGCCCGCCACGTCGTCGATCTCCAGCCGCGTGATCTCGTCGGCCTCGGCCTGCGCGTCGACGCCGGGCAGCGCGAGCTGGCGGATCGTCTCCACCGCGCGCCGGCCGTGGATGGTCGGCAGGAAGGCGGCCAGGTCGAGGCCATGGCGCATGGCCCATGCCGACCAGACCCGCTCGGCCGCCGCGATCGAGCTGAGGATCGTGCCGTCCATGTCGAACAGGAAGGCGGCGAAGGGGCGGTCGGCGTACGGCGGGGTCATGACACCTGGGGGCGGTGGAAGTGCCCCCAGGGTAACGTGGCTTCAGCCCCCCAGCGCCCGCGCCACCAGCGCCTGCTGCTGCCGGTGATGCACCGCCTGCGACGACACCGCGCCCGCCGCCGTCACCGCGCGCGACACCTCGCTCAGCACTGCGCCGGACGGGCAGGCGTCGGCCAGGTCGTCGCGCACGAAGGCCCAGGCGCCCTGGTTGCGCGTCTCCTCCTGCGCCCACACCAGCTCGCGCAATTGCGGGTAGCGCTGCAGCACCGCGCCCAGCTCGGCCTGCGGGAACGGGTACAGCTGCTCGAGCCGCACGATCGCGACATCGCTGCGGCCCTGCGCCACGCGAGCGCAGTGCAGGTCGTAGAACAGCTTGCCGCTGCAGAGGACGACGCGCGTCACCTGCGAGGCATCGGCCACCGCGTCATCGCCCAGCACCGGCTCGAAGCCACCAGCCAGCAGTTCGCCCACCGTCGAATGCGAGGCCGACTCGCCGTACAGCACCGCCTTCGGCGTCATCGCGACCAGCGGCTTGCTCACCGCGTCGAGCGCCTGCCGGCGCAGCAGGTGGAACCACTGCGCCGAAGTCGACGGAAAGGCAACCCGCAGGTTGTCGCCGCCGCACAGCTGCAGGAAGCGGCCGACGAAGGCGTTCGAATGCTCCGGCCCGACGCCTTCGTAGCCGTGCGGCAGCAGCAACGCGAGTGCCGAGCGGCAGCCCCACTTCGCTTCGCCGGCGCTGATGTACTGGTCGACGAACACCTGCGCGCCGTTGACGAAGTCGCCGAACTGCGCCTCCCAGATCGTCAGGCCGCGGCCTTTGCTGCCGCTGCGTCGTGCGCCGATCTCCACGCTGTAGCCATACTCGAAGCCGAGCACCGCCTCCTCCGACAGCACCGAGTTGACGATGTCGAAGCGCGCACCGCCGGCCTCGACCTGCTGCAGCGGCGTGAAGGCCCCGGCCCCCGACGCCGCCTGGCTGTGCCAGACGCCATGGCGGTGCATGAAGGTGCCGCGGCCCACGTCCAGGCCCGACACGCGCACGTCGGTGCCGGCGCCGAGCAGCGAGGCGTAGGCCATGTTCTCGGCGAAGCACCAGTCGATGCGCGCGGCGTCGTTGCCCGCCGCATGCGACCACTGCTGCATCAGCGTGTGGATCACCGGGTGCGGCTGGAAGCCGCCCGGCAGCGTGGTCATCGCCGCCACCGCCGCCTGCAGACGCTCGCGCGTCCAGGCTGCGTGCGGCGGTGCTTCGCCGGCCACGTCGGGGGACGACGCCGCCCCGGTCTCGGCCACCGGCTTCCTGGCCGAGAAGGCCTCGATCGCCGCGGCACGCCCGCCGGCGATGATCGACGCCATCTCCGCCTCGCTCGCCATCCCGGCCGCCACCAGCGCCGCGCCATGCACCTCGACGACCGAGGCCTTCAGCTCGGCACGCGGGTAGATGTCGGGGCTGCTCAACGCCGGCATGTCGTGCTCGGAATGGCCGAGCCGGCGGTAGCCGATCAGGTCGATCACGATGTCGGTGCCGAACTGCGCGCGGTATGCCAGCGCGATCTGCGCGGCGCGCTGCAGCTGCTCGGGCGCATCGGCATTCACGCGCAGCACCGGCGCGTCGATCATGCGCGTCACGTCGGTGCAATAGCGCGCGGCCTGCGCATCCATCGCGTTCGGTTCGCTGAAGCCGAGCTGGTTGTTGATGATCACGTGCACCAGGCCGCCGACCGCGTAGCCCGGCTTCTGCGTCACCGCGAGCGTCTCCATCACGACGCCCTGCCCTGCGAACGCGGCATCGCCGTGCAGCACGATCGCCATCGCGTGGCTGTCACCGCCGCGCACCTGGCTCGCGCGCACCATGCCGGCCACGACCGGGTACACGCTCTGCAGGTGCGAGGGGTTGTGGGCCAGCGTCAGCGCGATCTCGCCGTGCCGCGTCGCGATGCGGCGGCGGCCGCCCAGGTGGTAGACGAGGTCGAGGTGATTCTCCGGATCGCGCGCCTGCGGATCGAGGTAGCCCATCACCTCGGCCGCCGGCAGCCCCAGCAGGTTGACCAGCACGTTGACGCGGCCGCGGTGCGGCATGCCCATGAACACCTCGCCGACGCCGTGCGATGCGGCGCGGTCGAGCAGCGCATCAAGCAGCGGAACCAGCGCCTCGCAGCCTTCGAGCGAGAAGCGCTTGGCGTGCGGAAAGTGTGCGGCCAGGTGATGCTCCCAGGCCTGCACCTGGATCAGACGGTCGAGCAGCTCGGCGCCGGGCGGGGTGGCCGACGGTGCGGCTTCCATCTGCGCCTGCAGCCATGCCCTGCGCGCGTCGTCGCGCATCGCCGAGGCATCCAGCGCGAGCGGTCCGCAGTACGCGGCCTTCAGGCGCCGGTCGAGCTCATGCGCGTCGCGCGCACCGAGCCACGGCGTGCCGTCATGCGTCAACGCATCGCCCGGCGACAGCCCGAAGCGCTGCAGCGACAGGCCCTGCGCATCGAGCGGCCGCGACAGCCCGAGCGGGTCGAGCGCCGCATGGCGGTGCCCGTGCGCGCGGTGCGCCTCGACGAAGCGATGGATTTCCGGCGTGAGCCGGGCCGGACGCAGCTGTGCGTCCTCGTGAAACGAAGTGATCAACATTCCGTCCTCCCTGACAGAAAAGTGATGGAGATGTACTGCGCGGAACTAACGGGGCGGGCCAGCGCTCTGGTGGCGCCTGCCGTCCGATCGACCGTCTCCTCTCACCCCGCGCCGCGTGCGGCACGGTCTCGCTGAATCTCTGTGGAACCTCAGGACGTCAAAGGGCGAACGAGCGGACCACGTGGGTCAGCTGCGTCGCCTGGTCCTGCAGCGCGCGGGCCGATGCGGTGCCTTGCTCGACCATCGCGGCATTGCGTTGCGTCGAATCGTCCATCTGCAGGATCGCGCTGTTGACCTGCTCGATGCCCATGCTCTGCTCGCGGCTCGATGCGCTGATCTCGGCCACGATCTCGCTGACGCGCTTGATGCTGCTGACGACCTGCTTCATCGTGACGCCGGCCTGCTCGACCATCTTGCTGCCTTCGTCGACCTGGTTCACCGACGCGTCGATCAGCGACTTGATTTCCTTGGCGGCGGTCGCGCTGCGCTGCGCGAGGTTGCGCACCTCGGCGGCCACCACCGCGAAACCGCGGCCCTGCTCGCCGGCCCGCGCCGCTTCCACCGCGGCGTTCAAGGCCAGGATGTTGGTCTGGAAGGCGATGCCGTCGATCACGCCGATGATGTCGGAGATCTTCTTCGACGAGGTCGAGATCGTGCTCATCGTCTCGATGACCCGGCCGACCACCTGGCCGCCCTGCGTCGCGACGGTCGAGGCCGACATCGCGGACTGGTTGGCCTGGCTCGCGTTGTCGGCGCTCAGCTTGACGGCGGAGGTCAGCTGCTCCATCGCCGACGCCGTCTCCTCGAGTGCGCTCGCCTGCTGTTCGGTGCGTGCCGACAGGTCGGTGTTGCCCTGCGACACCTCGTGCGCCGCGGTGGAGATGGTGTCGGCGCCGGTGCGCACCTCGGAGACGATGCGGTGCAGGCTGTCGACCATGTGCTGCAGCGCGGTGATCAGCCGGCCCACCTCATCCTTGCTCTGGACCCCGAGGTTGTGCGTCAGGTTGCCCGCGGCGACCGACTCGGCCAGGTCGATCGCCCGTTGGATAGGGTGGGTGATGGAGCGCGTGATGGTCCAGGCCGTCAGCACGCCCAGCAGCACGGCGAGCACCGAGGCGCCCACCATCTGCAGCTTCGCGGTGCGCGAGTTGTCCTTCGCGGTGGCCACGTCGTCGAGCATGCTCTGCGACTGCCGGGCCACCATCTTGTCGATCAGCGCGTAGTAGCGCTGCTGCGGGGCGGCCATCTCGTCCTGGTAGACGACCATCGCGTCGTCGCGCTTGCCGGCGGCCATCTGGTCGAAGACCTTGCGCACGACCACGCCGTACTCCTTGCGCGCCTTCGATTGCTCCTCGAATTGCGCCTTGTCTTCGGCGGTGTGGAGCATGGTCTCGAAGTCGGCGAGGTTCTTGGTGTTCGCCGCACGGATCGAGGCGTACTCGTCCATGTACTTCTTCAATTGCTCTGGCTGGGTGGACAGCAGGATGCGGCCGATCGTCACGGCGCCATGGTCGCCCATGGTCTTGATCTTGTTGGCCAGCGCAATCTGCGCATAGCGGTCGTCGACCACGCTGTCCATGACCGAACTCAATCCGTTGAGGACCGAGGTGGCCACGCCGAGGATCACCAGCAGCAGCGCGATGACGACCGAGAAAGCCAGCGCGAGACGCGAACCGATCTTGAGGTTCGACAGATTCATTTTTACTCCCGGAACATTGCGTTCAATGTCTCAATGGTGTGGAAACGTTTGCTTTTCGACAAGAGCGACTTTTGGTCGCCCTTCACGAATTGCTTCAGATTGGCATTGCGGTGCAATTCCCGTGAATTGCGTCCCAGTTATCGGCAACGCAGGCGCAGGCCTGAGTCGATTTCAGAGCGTTTCAGGACAATTCAGCCGCAATTTCAGCCCGGCCTGCGCCGCATCGGCCACAGTGCACCCATGTGCTCCGACAACGCGACCACGCCTTCGAACACCGCGGTGTTCAGGCTGTCGCTGTGGCGGCAGGGATTGCATGTCGGATGGCTCGGCGAGAACAGCACCGAATGGGCCGTGCTGGTCACCGACATCCGACACGCCTTGCTGCTGGAGGCCTGCCCGTACAACGGGTCGGTCTACTACCAGGTGAGCGGCAGCCTGCGCTATCTGGCGCTCAGCCCCGACGCCTGCATCGGCTTCTACAACTGGGCGAATGCCAGCGGCTTCACGCGCGAAGGCCGGCACCTGGTGGCCGACGACACCGGGCAGAAGCTGGCGCTGCAATCCGCCGAGAGCGGCGATCTGTGCGCGTGGAACGGCTGCGGCGTGCTGGAGGTCGGCTTCGAGCCGGTGGCCGCCGGCGTCGGTGTACGGTAGTCGGTTCGCGTCGTCAGTTCGCAGGCACGCCCACAAACAGTGCACCGGCCCGCTCGCGCGCGCGCACCGGCACGCTGCCCGCGAGCGCGACGGCGGCCGTGCCGCCGAGCAGCTTGGCGAACACCTCGCGCACGTCCTGCGCAGACGCGGCCTGCAGGCGGGCGAGCCACTCGCGGCTGTCGCGCAGCTGGCCGAAGGTGAAGACGTCCTGCACCGCCGATTCGATGCGGCGCGACGGCTGGTCGAGCGCGCGCAGCGTGCGCACCGCGATCTGGTTGCGGGCGCGCTCCAGGCCGACCGCATCGGTGCCGTCGGCATGGCGGCGCAGCAGCTGGGCGACGGCCTCGAGGAACTCGTCGGCCTGGGCCGGCGCGGTCGCCGCCTCGATGACGAACTGGCCGGACGACGGCAGGATGTCGGCCGAGCACGACGCGAAGTACGCGAGGCTGCGGCGCTCGCGGATCTCGTCGAGCAGCGGCGAGCTCATGCCCTCGCCGAGCAGCGCGGCCGCCAGCACGCTGTTGACGTGGGTGTCGTCGGCCAGCGCCGGCGCCTCGAAGCCGAGCACGGTGTGGCACTGCGCGCTGCCCGACATGCGGCGCAGCTTCAGGCCGCCGCGCCAGTCGGGGTGCGGCACCGCGTTCGGCTCGCCGCCGGGCATCGCGGCGAACGCGGATTCGACCGCGCGCACGAACGGATCGAACTCGACCGGCCCGGCCGCGGCGACGATGACGTTGGCCGCGGTGTACTGCTGCCGCACGTAGGACAGCAGGTCGTCGCGGCTGAAGCGCTTCAGGTTGGCGCGGTTGCCGATCACCGGCTGGCCGGCCGGGTGCATGCCGTAGCAGGCGCGGTCGAACAGCTGGAAGGCCATCGCGGCGGGGTCTTCCTCGAACTCGGTGAACTCGTGCTCGATGACCTGGCGCTCGCGCTCCAGCTCGTCGGCAGGGAAGGTGCTGTGCAGCACGATGTCGGCGAGCAGGCCGACGAAGGCCGGCAGGTCGCGCGCGAGGCCCTCGATGTGGAAGGCGGTGTGGTCCTTGTCGGTGTGGGCATTGACCTCGGCACCGAGCCGTTCGGCATCGAGGTTGATGCGCTGGCAGTCGCGCGACTGCGTGCCCTTGAAGGCCATGTGCTCGACGACGTGGCTGATGCCGTTGAGTTGCCGCGATTCATGCAGGCTGCCGGTGCGGATGAAGACGCTCAGGCTGACCGTCTGCCGCCACGGCATCGGGATCGCGACGGCGCGCAGGCCGTTGGGCAGGGTGGCGAGCTGGGGGGTGGGGGCGATGGGGTTCAAGGGCGGGGCCGGTGCTGCATGTCGAAGGTCCACATCATGCATGCATCAAAGAAGGCCCGCGCGCACGTTGGCGCGAGCAAAGGCGCGGGTGGGCAGGCTGTGGCTCGCCGCCATCCGTTCGGGCTGAGCTTGTCGAAGCCCCCCGCGCTTCGTGCACAACCCTTCGACGGACGGGCCTTCGACAGGCTCAGTCCCTGCTCAGGGCGAAGGGAAACTCGCCGGTTTCGACAAGCTCAACCCGAACGGATTGATGCGCGGATCGGCCAACGGATGGGTGATCGGTTCAACCCAGATGCGCTGCCAACTGATCGAACGTGCCGCCATACCCCTGCTCCATCGAGGGCTGCAGGTCATCGAAGAACTGGCGCTCCGCCGCCTCCTCGCCGAACGGGCGAGCCTTCAGGTGCACGATGGTCACGCCGCCCCGCTCGGTGAACGTCACCGCGTTCTCGATCTCCATCGGGCAGTGCTCGCTGAACGGTGCACGCGCAATGCCGCCGTGCGCGTTCGCGAACGAGTTGAGCCACACCAGCCGCTCGCCGGCGACGATCTCGCGGTAGTTGAAGCGGCCCCACATCGTCGGTGCGCCATCGAAATGCATCGCGTAGTGGAAGAAGCCGCCCAGCTGGAATTCGAAGCGGCGCACCTCGATCGTGCAACCCTTGGGGCCCCACCATTTCTGCAGCTGCGCCCGCTCGCTCCAGGCCTTCCAGACGACGGCAAGCGGCTGCCGGAATTCACGGGTGATGACGAAGCTCGTCGGATCAGGGCTTGCGGACATGGCGCTTTCCTTTCGGTGTCGGTGTGGATGTGGCGGTGGAGGCCTGCGTGGTCTGGAGGAAGGCATCGAGCCGGTCGAAGCTGTCTTCCCACAGCGCGCGGTACGGGGCGACCCATTGCGCAACCTCCTGCAGCCGCGCCGCCTCGAGCCGGCACGGCCGCGTCTGCGCGGCACGGCTGCGCGAGATCAGCCCGGCGCGCTCCAGCACCTTCAGGTGCTTCGAGATCGCCGGCTGCGACAGCGCGAATGGCTGCGCCAGTTCGTTCACCGTCGCCTCGCCCGAAGCCAGCCGCGCCAGCATCGCCCGGCGCGTCGGGTCGGCCAGCGCGGCAAAGGTCAGGTCGAGCACATCGGAACCCGTCGCGGAACCCATCGCATAGCCTTGTCTTTATATAACATTGTGGAAATATAAAGAGCACTCGCACGCCTGTCAACCCGGCATGCGCCGGGCAGGGTCAGCGCAGCGCGTTCGCCATCACCGACAGCGCATTGAGGCTGCGAATGGCCTCATGCACCGTGCCGCAGGCCACCGAGATCGTCTCCGCATCCTCGCGCTGCACCGTGGGCCACAGCGCGAACGCATCGGCCAGGGCCGGCGTCTGGCATTGCACGCGCAGCGTCGGCGCAGCGGCCAGCCGCCACGGCGCGCGC
>NZ_JBFULV010000042.1:0-55058 GCF_054049715.1 Rhizobacter sp. P5_C2
GCGCAGCCTGCCGCAGGCGCGACTCGAAGCCTTGCTGCACTTCCTGCGCCATGGCCACCTGCCGTGGCAGGGCCGTGGCGAGGACCCGGCCGCGCTGGCCGCCGAGGTGCTGCGCCACGACGCCGCTGCGTTTGCGCTGGCGCTCCGTGCGATGGACGACCGGCCGCGCCTGCTGAAAAGGCTCGCGACGCAGTTCGATGCGGCCTGCCTGCGCCTGCTGGTGCATGCGCTGATGCCCGGCGAGCCGGCGGCCGCGGAYCGGCTGCTGAAGGCCGCCGCGCTCGGCACCGCGCCGCTGTGGGAGGCCGTGCTCGGCCAGGCGATGGCCCATGCCGGCGCGCCGCATGCGACGGCGCTGCCGCTGCTGCGCGCGCAACTGCTGGCGGCGCTGCAGGCCGGCTCGTCGTTCTCGGCCAGCAGCGATCCGCTGCAGTCGGTGGCGCCCACCTGGGCCGCGCTGCTGAAGGACGACCGCGACTGGCTGAAGACGACGCTGCAGCGGCTGGGCGACAACACCGCGCTGCGCCAGCGCATCGTGCGTGCGTTGCCGCAGGCCGTGCTGCAGCAGGTGCTCGGGCTGTGGCTCGGCAGCGGGCTCACCGCGGCTGTCGACGACTGGATCGCGCGGGTGGCCGAAGGCGAGCCGGCCTCGGCCGACGAGCGCGCCGGCCGCCGGCAGCTGCTGTGGCAGGCCTCGTTGCAGCATGCGATGCAGCGCGGCGCGGCGCCGTTCGATGCATGGCGCTATGCCGACCACATGCGCGTGCAGGTGGCCGCCGCGAACGTGCCGGCCGCGCCGCCGAGCTGGTTCGAGCGCGTCGTGCGTGCGGCGACCGCGGTGCTGGCCTCGGCCGCGGCGGCGCTCGGTTTCGGACGAGGGCGAGGCAAGGGCGCCGAACCTGCGCTGCCCGAGCCCGTCGAGCCGCTGGTCGACGCGCTGCCGCTCCCGGTGGAACTGCTGCCGGTCGGCAACGCCGGGCTGGTGCTGGTCGCGCCGTACATGCCGCGCTTGTTCATGATGCTGGGCCTGTCGGACGAACGCGCGTTCATCGATGCACCAGCGGCCGAGCGCGCGGCGCTGCTGCTGCAGCTGATGGTGACCGGCGAGGCCGCCGCACCCGAGCCGGCGCTGGTGTTGAACAAGCTGCTGTGCGGGATCGACCTGGCGGCACCGGTGCCGCGCGGCATCGAGCCGACCGAGGCCGAGCGCAACGCGGTCGACGGGCTGCTGGCGGCGGTGATCCAGCACTGGAAGATCCTCGGCAGCACCTCGGTCGCCGGCCTGCGCGAGACCTTCCTGCAGCGCGAGGGCCGCCTGCAGCATGCCGACGAGCACTGGCAGCTGAACGTCGAGCCGCGCGGGTTCGACATGCTGATCGACCAGCTGCCGTGGGGCTACGCGACGATCCGCCACCCGTGGATGAAGGAGGTGCTGCATGTCGAGTGGCGCTGACCTGCGGCTGCTGCGTGTCGAGCTGAACGCCCGGGTGGTCGGGCGCGAGCTCGCGTGGCTGGAGCGCGTGCTGCAGGCGCGCATCAGCCTGCACTTCGGCCAGGGCGAGGCCCCGGCGGCGCCGGCGATGGCCGCGCCGGCGTTGGGGCGCGATGACGGCGACTACGCGGAACTGGTGCACGCGGCCGGGCTCGATGCCGACGAGCGGCTGGTGCTCGCGCTGGCGCTGGCGCCGCACCTGAAGCCGCAGCTGCTCGACATGCTGTTCGTGCGCAACCGCAACCTCGACCGCGGCTTCAGCGAGTTCGGCGGGTGGAAGGGGCGGTCGCACGGCGGCTTCCTGCCGACCTGCGAGACGGCCGCGTTCCTGCTCGCCGGCGAAGACTTGGCGCGCCGCTTTGCATTGCAACGCCTGCTCGACGAAGACCGCCCCTTGCGCCGCCACGGCCTGTTGCGCCTGCAGCACGACGGCCCCGGCGAGCCGTGGCTCAGCGCAGCCCTGCACGTCAGCGGCGACACGCTGGAGCGGCTGGCCACCGGCGAGTCGCGCAAGCCCGACTACGGCATCGGCTTCCCGGCGCGACTCATCACGACGCGCCTCGGCTGGAGCGACCTGGTGCTCGACGGCGAGGTGATGGACGAGGTGCAGGCCATCGTCACCTGGTTCCGCCACGGCCAGCGGCTGCTGCGCGACTGGCGGCTCGACAAGGCGCTGAAGCCCGGCTACCGCAGCCTGTTCTACGGCCCGCCCGGCACCGGCAAGACGCTGACCGCGACGCTGATCGGGCAGGAGGTCGGCAGCGACGTCTACCGCATCGACCTGTCGATGGTGGTCTCGAAGTTCATCGGCGAGACCGAGAAGAACCTGGCGCAGGTGTTCGACCAGGCGCAGAGCCGGCAGTGGATCCTGTTCTTCGACGAGGCCGACGCGCTGTTCGGCAAGCGGACCGCGACCTCCAGCTCGAACGACCGCTATGCCAACCAGGAGGTCTCGTACCTGCTGCAGCGGGTCGAGGACTTTCCGGGCACGGTGATCCTCGCGACCAACCTGAAGGCCAACATCGACGATGCCTTCGCGCGGCGCTTCCAGTCGCTGGTGCACTTTCCGATGCCGGACGCCGAGCAGCGGCGCCTGCTGTGGGAGGGCATGGTGCGGCACACCGGGCGGCTCGGCGACGACGTCGACCTGCAGGGGCTGGCCGAGCGGCACGAGCTGTCGGGCGGCGCGATCGCGAACGTCGTGCGCTTCGGCGCGCTCGGCGCGCTGCAGGCCGGGCGCGAGCACATCGAGATGGCCGACCTGCGGCGCGGCGTCGCGAAAGAACTCCGCAAGGAAGGGCGCACGGCATGACGGCCTGGGACACGGCGACGGACACGCGTCGGCATCCACCTTTCCCGCGGCCCGCGCCGTGCGCGCGTTGCCGGCGGCTGCGCATCGCCGTTGCCGGCGCGGTATTGGTGCTGGTCGCCAGCCTGGGGCTGCGTGCGGCGACGGTGCCAAAGGCGGCTGCTTCAGCTGCGTCGTCGGCTGCGGCCGCGCCGGTATCCGCGCCTGCATCGACACCGGCATCCGCGCCCGACACCGCGATGGTGCCGCTGGCCGCGTGGCCGGCGGCATCGTCCGCGTCGGCGATCGACATGCGGCTGGTCTACAAGACCGTCACGCTGCCGTCGGCGCGCCGCGGCGCGCCGTACGGCCCCCGCGAGGTCGTGAAGGGCGGCACGCCGCCGTACCGCTACACGATCGACGGCAAGCTGCCGCCCGGGCTGGTGCTGACCGAAGACGGCCGGCTCGGCGGCCTGCCGGCCGAGAACGGCAGCTTTCGCTTCGTGCTCGGCGTGCAGGACGCCGAGTCGCCGCCGCGCATCGCGCAGCAGGCCTATGTGCTGAACGTCTACACGCCACCGGTCCGCCCTCCGGCCGGCGCGGCCTCGGCGGCCTCGGCGTCGGCGCCTGCCGCACCGCCAGCGCTGACGACGCTGGGCGTGGCCGATGCCGAGGCCACCGCGAACACGCACGTCGGCCTGCCGGCCAGCTACAAGCTGACGCCGGCCGACCAGGCCACGCTGGCGCCCGAGGCCGCACCACCTACCGCGGCGCCGGTGCAGGTGTCGACGGCGTCGCCCGAACTCGTGCCGGCAGACGGCCTGCCTCCCGCCGCGGTGACCGAACCGGTGCCACCGGTCGTGCCCAGTCCAGACCAACTGGCGGCAGTGTTGCTGCCTCTGACCGATGTGGAGTACCCGACGCGCGCGCTGTTCGTCAACGCGCTCGAACAGAGCCGCTGCGCCTATTACCGGGTGCACGTGACCGAGATGGCGTTGAAGCAGCAGCTCACGGTCGACCCGCAGTGCCCGCCACCGGCGCAGGCCTCTGCGGCCTCCGCACCCGCTTCACGCAAGCCCGCCGTCACCGTGCAAGGCAGCCTCAGCCTGCGCGAGTTCTACGACAACCTGCTGCCCGCGCCGCTGCGCGACGCGATCGTCCGCGCCGCCGAGAAGCGCCACCCGTTCGGCGATGCGAAGCCGCTGCGGCTGAGCGGTGCCGGCTGCGGCTGCACGCCGCAGCGCACCGACAACGAGGTGATCGGCTTCGTGCCGTACTGGCTCGCCACCGAGGCGCCGCTGGCGGTCGACTTCAGCCTGTTCACGCGCCTGAGCTACATGGGCGTGGTGCTGGCCGACAGCGGCAACTGGGTGCTGCCGCCCGGCTGGGACGGCCAGGCCGGCGGATTCGCGCGCGAGACGCGACGGCACGGCACGCGCGTCGACCTGGTGCTGTACCGGCGCGACTGGGCCTCGGTGCTTGCCTTGCCCGAGACGCAGCTCGACACCGTCGCCCGCAATGCGGCGCGCAACGCGGTGGTGCTGGCCGACACCCGCAACGACGACCTGCAGGCCCACCTCGACGGCCTGCTGCTGCCGCAGTGGCGCGAATCGGCGTATGTCTACGACGGCATCACGGTGTTCTTCGAGGATTCGCCCACCGACGGCCCGCAGCAGAAGGCCTTCGCGCGCTTCCTGAAGCTGTTCCTGCAGCGGCTGGTGGCCGAGATGCAGGCGACCGGCCGCAGCTACCAGGCCAACATCGTGGTGCCCGACAAGCTGCTCGGCGACACCGGCGCCTACAACTTCTCGGACCTGATGGACGTGCTCGAGACCGCCGAGCCGCGGCGCAGCAGCAAGGGCGTGGAAGAGGGCGCGAAGGTGCGCTACCGCGGCACGACGGACCTGACGATCGACTTCCTGGTGCTGCTGAGCGAGCCGACCGGCGCGAGCACGATGACGCTGCGCGCGCGCATCGACGCGACGCCCAACCTGAGCGGACACCGCCGCATCGCCTTCCTGGAGAGCGTGGTGCCGATCGAGTTCCACCAGCGCGGCGAGAAGCCGGCCGCGCTGCCGCCGCAGGAGCGCGACCAGCTCGACCGCGACCTGGCCTACATCAAGTGGACCTATGGCGGCATCGGGCTGTGGCCGCTGCCGACGCCGGGCATCGGCAGCGGCGAGACGGTGCATGCGCTGCTGACGCACAACTACGCGGTGCCGCGCGGCGCGCTGGCCGGGCTGTGCGAGTTCGCGTGCCCGAACCGGCTGCCGCTGCGCCTGCTGTTCGAGGCGCTGCTGCTGGCCGAAGGCATCGGCATCGCGCTGTATGCGTGGAACTGCCGCGTGCGCCGGATCGGGCGGCGCTACCTGCTGATGCTGTGGGCCGGCGCGCTCGCGACGCTCGCACTGGCCTTCGTCGTGTTCAGCTGCGACCCCGCGCTGCTGCATTGGCGGGAGCAGAATTACCTGCTGTACGGACTGATCCTGCTGCTGTTCGCGGCAGGCGTTTATGTGACGTTCAAGCCGAGAGTGGAGGCCCCATGAAAGTGCAACTGCATGCCAACGACCGTGTCAACGGCGGTCCCGAGACCCACGTGCATCAACGCGCGGCCGATCCGTTCCACGACAGCCCGCGCATGGTGGCGCAGCGCGCGCAGATCGAGGCGGCGTTCGGCGACGCGGCGCAGCGCGCGCCCGACCTGGATGCGCTCGAGGAAGAAGAACCGATGCAGGCCAAGGCCGATCCCGCGCTGGGCGGGCTCCCCGGCGACCTGCAGGCCGGCATCGCGTCGCTGTCGGGCATGGACGTGTCCGACGTGCAGGTGCACCGCAACTCCGACAAGCCGGCGCAGCTGAACGCGCTGGCCTATGCGCAGGGCAACGACATCCACCTCGCGCCCGGCCAGGAGCAGCACCTGCCGCACGAGGCCTGGCACGTGGTGCAGCAGCGCCAGGGGCGCGTCGAGCCGACGATGCAGATGGCGGGCGTCGGCGTCAACGACGATGCCGCGCTCGAGGAGGAGGCCGACGTGATGGGGGCCCGCGCGCTGCAGGCGGCGGGTCTGGAGAAGGGAACGCGGTAGCTGCAAACAACCCCCGTTCTCCCTGAGCACATCAGGTCCTTGAAGGGACCCGGCCGTTGCAAGGAAACCGTTCGCCCTGACCCTTCGACAGGCTCAGGGCGAACGGGGGTGGGCTGTTTCTTGAGGGCCGTCGAAGGGCTCAGCCCGAACGGAATGGTCAGGCGCCTGCTTCGCATATCCGACGCGTCCCCCTAAAGGGTGAACCTCCATCCTCAATCTGTACTTTGACGCTCCCCGCGCTCCGTCTCGATACTCGACTGCTCCGCCCCGCCATGCCAGCGAGCCGGAAGCAACCCGAGAGAGACACGTCAATGACGGAAATGACCGATCTGCTTCGGTCGGCGCAATCCGGTGATCCGCAGGCTTCGAGCCGGTTGTTCGAGCTGGTCTACGCAGACATGAAGCGCATGGCGCACAGTCGGCTCTACAAGAGCGGCGGGCTGGACGACCTGGACACCACCTCGCTGGTGCACGAGAGCTTCCTGAAGCTGTCGGGCGAAGGGCGCCTCAAGGCCTCCGACCGCCCGGCCTTCTTCGGCTACGTGGCCCGCGTGATGCGCAGTGTCGTGATCGACCACGTGCGCGAACGCCAGGCCCAGAAGCGCGGCAGCGGCGACCTGCTGGTCACGCTGACCACCGGCATCGAGGCCGAGGCAATAGACGACCGGCGGCTGATGGCGATGGGCGCCGCGCTCGACGTGCTGCAGCGCCTGTCGCCGCAGTTCCACGAGCTGGTCGAGCTGCGCTACTTCGCGGGCCTGTCGATCCGCGAGGTGGCCGAAGCCCGCGGCACGTCCACCCGCACCGTCGAGCGCGAATGGGAGAAGGCACGCGCCTTCCTGCTGCACCTGATGGAAGAGGCATGAATGCCCAGGACCTGACGCCGGCCGAGTTCGACCGCATCTCGCTGCTGCTCGACGAGGTGGGCGAGTTGCCGCGCCACCAGCGTGCCGATTGGCAGGCCGAGCTGGCGCGCCGCGAGCCGGCGATGGCCGAGATGGTTGCGCAACTTCGGGACCGCATGCGCGACCGCCTGCAGGCCACCGACCTGCACCCCACCGGTGCCACCGTGTTGCCGCGCGTCGAGACCGACGACCTGATCGCGCGCGGCATCGACCGCGCGGCCCGTTCGGCACGCGCGGCCGATGCGCCGTCGCTGGTCGGCCGCCGCATCGGCGCCTACCGCGTGCTGCAGCCGATCGGGCAGGGCGGCATGGGCTCGGTGTGGCTCGCGCAGCGCGACGACGGGCTGTACGAGCGCCAGGTCGCGCTGAAACTGGTGCGGGCCAACCTGTTCGGCCCGCATGTGCACGAGCGCTTCGCGCGCGAGCGCCGCATCCTCGGCGCGCTGGAGCACCCCAACATCGCGCGCCTGCTCGACGCCGGCATCACCGACGACGGCCAGCCCTACCTCGCGCTGGAGTACGTGCAGGGCGAGCCGCTGGGCGCCTTCTGCGACCGGCGCCAGCTCGGCCTGATGCAGCGCCTGGTGCTGATGCTGCAGGTGCTGACGGCGGTGCAGTTCGCGCATCAGAACCTGGTGATCCACCGCGACCTGAAGCCGGCCAACATCCTCGTCACCGAAGACGGCCAGGTGCGGCTGCTCGATTTCGGGATCGCCAAGCTGACCACCGACGGCCAGGCCGACGAGACCGAGCTGACGCGCATCGCCGGCCGCGCGCTGACGCTGGAGTACGCGTCGCCGGAGCAGGTGGCTGGGCGCGCGGTCACGACGGCCAGCGACGTCTATTCGCTCGGCGTCGTGCTGTACGGCCTGCTGAGCGGGCTGCGGCCGTACGAACCGGTGCGCGCGTCGTGCGCGGCGCTCGAAGAGGCGGTGCTGGGCGTCGAGCCGCAGCGGCCCAGCCTGCGCGAGCTGAGCGACGACGCCGCGCAGGCCCGCGGCACCAGCGTGCGCCGGCTGCGCCAGATGCTGGCCGGCGACCTCGACACCATCGTGCTGAAGGCGCTGAAGAAGGACCCGGCGCAGCGCTACCCCACCGCCGAATCGCTGCGCGAGGACCTGGTGCGCCACCTCGGCGGCCAGCCGGTGCTGGCCCGCCCCGACAGCGCCGCCTACCGGCTGCGCAAGTTCGTCGGCCGGCACCGGCGGCAGGTGGCGGCGGTCACGTTCGCCGGGCTGCTGCTCGCCGGCTCAGCGGGCGTGTCGCTGCAGCAGGCGCAACGCTCGCGCGAGCAGGCCGCGCTCGCGCTGCGCGAGAGCCAGCGGGCGCAGGCGGTGCAGGGCTTCCTGACCAGCCTCTTCACGGCCAATTCACTGCAGCAGGCCGATCCGCTGCGCGCCCGCCAGACCACCGCGCGCGAGCTGCTGGAGGTCGGCGCGAGGCAGGCGTCGCAGGCCCTGAAGGATTCGCCGGAAGCGCTCGACGAGGTGCTCGACACGCTGGCCGACATGCACTTCCAGCTCGGCCTGTTCGACGAGGCCGGGCAGCTGCGGCTGCAGCGCGTCGAGGCGGCGCGGCGCTCGTTCGGCACGCGCGATGCACGGCTCGCGAACGCGCTGCTCGCCTACGCCCGCGACGTGAACCACACCGACGACCGCGTGCGCGCGCTGGCCGCGATGGACGAAGCCCGGCAGGTGCTCGACGCGATCGGCGACGACGCGTCGGAGACGCGCGGCTGGATGTGGATCAACCGGGCCGAGATCGAGCAGTACGTGTCGCTCGCCGGCATGCGCGATGCGGCGCGCCACGCGGTGGCGCATTTCCGGAACCACCCGGCGCAGTGGTCGAGCGGCTACGAGGCGCTGCGCAACCTGGCGCGTTCGCACCACCTGGCCGGCGACGCGTCGACCGCGCAGGCGATGCTGAAGGAGGCGCTGGCCGAGATCGACCGGCACGAGGCGGCACCGTCGGCCTGGTCGGTGACGCCGCTGGTGCAACTGGCCGAGGCGCAGGCGGCGGCGGGCGATTTCGCGGCGGCCGAGGGCAACCTGCGGCGCGCGCTGGACCTCTCGCTGAAGCTCAGCGGCCCGCTGAACGGCGCGACGCTGCAGACGCAGGCCAAGCTCGGCGGCTTGCTGCACAGCCTCGGGCGGCGCGACGAAGGCTGGCGCCTGCTCGACGAGGCGCAGGCCGCGATCGGCCGGCCGGATGCCAACGCCACGCCGCCGGCGGTCGGTGCGGTGAACCGGTTCCGCGGCGAGGCGCACCATGCCGACGGCCACTTCGCCGAGGCCGATCGCGACTACGCGCCCGAGCTCGATGACCTGCGCAGGCACTACCCCGGCTCGGTGCCGCTCGCGCGCGAGATGCTGCTGCAGGCGCGCAACTGGACCGCGATGGGCCGCCATGCCGACAGCGGCCGGCAGATCGACGAGGCGCACCGCATCTGGCGCCAGGTGGGCCGCGACGTGGCGGCGCCGGCCACGCACAACCCGTTCGTCTTCGAGGCGGTGCGGCTGCTGCTGGCGCAAGGGCAGGGCGCGCAGGCCGTCGAGCGTCTGAGAGAGATCGTGCTGGTGGAGGCGAGCGGCCCGCAGCTCGACCGGGTGCAGTGGCTGCTGTTCAGCGCGCAGGCGGCGTTGCAGCTCGGTCGGCCGGCCGATGCGCGCATGCAGGCCCGGCGCGCGCTGGAGCTGCTGGAGCCGGAGCGCGAAGCGGCGCGCTTCGAGGACAAGGAGGCCGACGCGCTGCTGCTGCTCGGCGCAGCCTGGCTCGCCGAGGGCGACCCGAAGGCCGCGCGGGCGCCGCTGCAGCGTGCGCTGGCGCTGCGCGAGCGGCTGGCGCCTGCCGGCGGCGCGTGGCGGGCCGAGGCGCAGGTGATGCTCGCGCGCTGCCTGCGGGCCCTCAACGAGCGCGGCACGGCCGCAGGCACGGTCAGTCGGCAGGGATGAGGTTGAAGCGGACCGGGTACTGCATGGCGCACGGCGCGCCGTTGCATCGCGCCGGCTTGTACTTTGCATCCATCAGCACGCCCGCGACGTACTGGGTGAGCTCGGGATCGGGTGACGCCAGGACCGATACCGACGTCGCCTCGCCACGGATGTCCACATCGGCGACGAGCGACAGGAGGCCCTTCGCCTGTCGCTTGCCTTGGCCGTTCGCGACCTTCCTGTAGATGCCGCGCGGGCCGTTGAGCGGGTAGGGCGGTTCGTCGTCGGGCCCCATCTGCTCGTACTGCGACTTCACGATGCGCTGCTGCTCCGGCGTGAGGTCGCCATACGGCTTGTCCAGAGGGAGCGTCGAACTGACCACCTCGCGCACGATGTGCGTGCCGGTGTCAGGCGCGGTCTGCTTGATCGCATAGCGCTGTGGTGCAGGGGCGGCACCGGCATCGGCGGCGGATGCGGTCCACGGCGCGCTCGGGACGAGCAGCGCGAGGCACAGGGGAATCGGATTCTTTCGCATGCGCGAAGCATAGCGGCGCACCCAGCGGGCTGCGTCCTCAAGCAGACGGATGCGCACGGCGGCGCGAGGCGCTATCACTGCGCTACCCGTTCGATGAAGGATCCAAGCCATGGCCACTCCAGATGACGCCCCCGGCGGCAAGCCCGCGTCCGGGCACTTGAGCGGCGCGGTAGGCGCAGGCTTCGTGCTCGTGTTCCTGCCGAGCATGGCGCTGGTGTTGTACCTGAAGCCGTTCAGCGACCATCCGGCCTTCGGCTACCCGATCCTCGCGATCTTCGGGATCATGATCCTGCTGGGGGCGCTGGCGCTGGTGTCCACGCTGTTCAATCGGTTGGAGCTGTCGGCGGCCAACGAGGCGCTGGGGCTGCCGCCGGGCTCGATCCGCGCGACCATCGCGCTGTCATTGATCGTGCTGTTCGCGCTGCTGGCGGTGATGCTCTACCAGTCGCTCAGCGGCGCCGAGGCGATCACGCTGCGCGGCTTGAACGAGGCCGCGAAACAGCGCCTGGTGGCAGACGCGGCAAACGGTTCGGTGCTGGTGACGCCGGTGGCCTGTCCGGCGGCCAACGCGGCATCGGGCGGGGCCGCCGCTGCCGCATCGTCGGCCGCGGCCGACCCCTGCGCGGGCGGGGCGCTGTTCAAGTACGACGTGCAGCTCGGCCACGTCGTCTCGACCGCGGCGGTCGATTTCGCCAAGCAACTGCTGACGCTGATCGGCACGCTGATGACCTCGGTCGTCAGCTTCTACTTCGCGGCCAAGAGCACCGAGACGGCCACGACCAAGGCGATCGATGCGATGAAGACGCAGGCGGCGGGGGGCGCGGCGGGCCCGACCAACACGCCGGCGACCGCGCAGGCGGATGACGACGACCATGAACACGGTGGCGTGACCTCGCCGACCGACGACCAGGACCTGCCGCCGGCGCAAGGTGGCGTCGAGAAAGATGCGCCGCCCGCACCGGCCATCGGCTGACCGAGGAGCGCGACATGAGCTTTTCACTCACCTGGTTGCCCGACGTGCTGCTGCAGGCGGGCCTGAAAGTGGCGCCCGATCCCGGCTGGGAGAACCGCGGGCGCCGCGAGATGGGCTCGGTGCAGGGCGTGCTGTGCCACCACACGGCCGGGCCGGCGGCCGGCAACATGCCGACGCTGCGGCTGTTGCGAGAGGGCCGCTCCGACCTCGCCGGTCCGCTCGCACAGCTCGGGCTGGGACGCGACGGCACGTTCTACGTCGTCGCGGCCGGCCAGGCCAACCACGCGGGCAAGGGCGGCTTCCGCGGCATCGCCGACGGCAACGCGCACCTGATCGGCATCGAGGCCGAGCACACCGGGCTGAAGGGCGATCCCTGGCCGGACATCCAGCTGCGCGCCTACCAGCACGGCGTGGCCGCGCTGTTGGAACACCTGGGCGCGTCGGCGGATTTCTGCATCGGCCACAAGGAATGGGCGCCCGGCCGCAAGCCCGATCCGACCTTCGACATGAATGACTTCCGCGCGCAGGTCCGGGCCGTGATGTCGGGTGCCACGCCGGCGCTGGCGCCGATCCCGCTGCAGGAGCCGCAGCCGGCAGCGGGCCAGCCGCAGCCGCGGCCCACCTTGCGCCGCGGCATGGTCGATGAGTGGGTCAAGGTGATCCAGCAGAAGTGCAGGCTGAAGGAAGACGGCTGGTTCGGCGCGGCCACCGAGGCGGCCGTGCGCGAGCTGCAACGGGCCGCCCGGCTGGTGCCGGACGGCATCGTCGGGCCGAAGACCTGGGTGGCGATCGACGCGAAGTGAACACCGAGGTCCCGGCTCAGGCACGCAAGCCGAGCGCATAGCCGCTCGGAATCCGCCCGTCGATCCCCGGGAACCACACCTGCCCGACCGCCGGCAGCTTCACCTGCCGGCCCAGCGCGGCGCTGCCGGTAAACACGTCGAAGTGCGCGCCGAAGATCGCGCCGCCGGTGTCGTTGACGGTGAACCAGCCGTCGTGCACGAAGCTGCCGCCGTGGCCGTCGGGCAGCTTCAGCCCATCGAACTCCTTGATGTAGACCTGTGTGTGCGCCGGCACCAGGCCGCCGCGGCCTTTCCAGCGCGGGTCCGAGTTGGCCTTCAGCCCCAGGTCGGCGGCCAGCGTGCGGAACGGCGTGTACGCCACCTTGCGCTGCGTGCCGTAGCCCACGCCGCGCTTGGCCGCGGGCACCTCGTGGAAGGTCATCGCGCGCACCACGCGGCCGCCCTCGACCGAGATGCCCGAGTAGCGCGTCGGCACCGGCGGCCGGCCCTGCGCCTTCAACCCCGCGTTGCGCCGCGCGTAGGCCCGCTCGTGGTACGCCAGCACGGCGGCATAGCGCTCGTGCGACACCGGCGCCGACTGGCCGGTCACGTTGACCAGCCGGCCGTCGGCAAGCCGCGCCGTGCCTTCCAGCGACAGCTTCGCGAAGAAGGCCGGGCTGCCTTCGGCGATCACGCTGCCGTCGGCACCGAGGATCGGGATGCGGGTGTCCTGCGTCGGCTCGTCGGCCTGGTCGACGACGTGGTACGTGGTCAGCCTGAAGCTGCGAAAGGCCGATGGATCCGCTGGCGGTTGCGGCTTGGTGCCGGATGCCGTTGCCGGTGAGGTGGCGGTGGCGGGTGCTGCGGCACCCGCCACGCCACCGACCTTCACCGCCGCGTGCTCGCGCAGCGACAGCAGGTAGCGCGTCGGGTTCAGCAGCGAGGCCGGTGCGTTCTTCTCGTCGCGCCACCAGCGGGCCGTGTTCGTGCTGCCCTTCACGTAGGTCTCGAAGTGCAGCATCGCGGTGTCGCTGACGACCCCGATCGGCTGGCCGGCCGCCACGCGGTCGCCGACCGCCAGGCCGTTGCGCTTCAGCGAGTCCTTCGTCAGCTCGCCGTAGTTGACGACGATGCCCGAGCCCTCGTGCTCGACCAGCAGCCGGTAGGTCGACTGGCCCGAGGCGGCCTTGTAGAAGAACGCGAACGACACGATGGTGCCGCTCTCGCAGGCCAGCACGGCATCGCCCACCTTCGCGAACAGGTCGACGCCGACATGGCGGCGCCGCGTGACCACGCCGTTGCGCTTGCCCTTGCGCTCGGCGAGGAACATGCGGCCGGCACGGCCCTCGATGCCGTTCGGCTCGCGGAACTTGTACGAGATCACGCGGGCTTGCGGGTGCGCGGTGCGCAGCGGCCAGTGGCTGCCCTCCGGCGGCAGCGGCGCGAACGGCACCGGCCGTCCGTCGGGCACCGGCAGCGGCGCCTTGTCGCCGAGGGCCTGGTCGAGCGCGTCGGGCGTTTCCAGCTCGGGCTCGGCTTCGTAGCTGTCCTCGAACTCGGCCTCGGCGGCTTCCTCCTCGTTGTCTTCGAAGGACTCGGCTTCGTCGTCAGGGCTTTCGTCGTCGGGCCCCTCGTTGTCGGCGTCCTCGTAAGCCGGCTCCTCGTGGTCGGGCTCCTCGCCGTCGGCAGTCTCGTCGTCCCCAGCCGCTTCGAGTTCTGCCGCGAGCTCCTCCATCTCGTCGTCGCCGTGCTCTTCCTGGTGGTCGATCTCTTCCAGCGCATCGGGGTCCTCGCCGTCCATCGGCAACCAGTCGTCCAGCTCCTGCTCGCCGCCGTTCGACAACCCCTTCAGCAGCGCCGGCAATTGCAGGCCCGGCACCTGGTGGTGCTGGCCCTTCGCCATCTGCGTCACATGCAGGTTGCCGCCGCGTGCGCGGAAGAAGGCGTCGCCACGGCCTTGGGTCCGCGAGCCCGCGAGGTAGGCGAAGTGCGCCTGCAGTCCGGGCCGGTCGGCGAGCCAGCGTTTCCACTCTGCCGGATCGCCGGCATAGGTCGAGTCGAAGGCCCACACCTGCGCCAGGTGCGCGAGCGCGCCCTGGTTCATCTGCGCATCGGCGTGCAGCGCGCGCAGCGGCTCCAGGAAGTCATAGGCGCGCGAATGCCCCGAGACCACCAGGCGCTGCAGCGATGGCGCCTGGCCGAGGCCTTGCACGCGCGCCACGTCGGCCAGCACCTCGGCGATCAATGCGTTCAGCCGTGCCGGCTGCGCGAGGGCGCTCCAGCGCGGATGCTTCTGGCCGGCCGCAGTCACGCCGCCCGGCGCGTTCCAGTTCATCGCCGGCACCACGAGCACCATCGGCAGCGCCGAGTCATCGACCAGTGCACCGAGGCGGAACGGCGTCGCGGTGATGAAGCCACCGGGCGGCTTCGGCGGCAGCGAGGCGCCGACGAGCAGGCCGTGCACATGGAACAGCAGGTCGACGTTCGACTGCCCGAGGGCCGCCTTCGGCAAGAAGACCGCGACCGGTTCGGGGTACGCGGCGGACTTGAACAGCCAGACCTGGCCACCGAGGTGCGGTACCGGCGCGGCGCCGACGGCGGGCGCTGCCACAGATGCGGAGGAAGCCTTCGCAGCCGCGGCCGCCGGCATCGCATCCGCCAGCGCCGTGCGCGTCGCGGCATCGAGCACCGCGCCGAAGCCCAGGTGCCGCTCGGCGCGGAACGCCGCCAGCGCCTGGTCCAGCTTCGCGTCGCGCGTGCCGTACGCGGCGAACATCGACGCCTGCGCCAGTTGTTCGAGCGCGCGCTGCACCAGCGCGATGTCGGTCGAGCTGCCCGGCTCCGAACTGCCGCCGAGCCGGTGCTTGTCGCGAAAGCGTGCGAGCGCGGCGCGCGTCATCGGGCCGGCATCGCCGTCGTCGGACAGGCGTTCGCCCTCGGCCGCGTTCAGCACGCGCTGTGCGAAGCGGACCCAGGCCTTGGTCTGGCCGCCGGCCGACAGCGTCGTGGTGGCGGTGGGGATGCGGGAGGGCGCCGCCGGCGCGGCCGACGACGCGCCTTCGAAGCGCGCCTTCAGCCCGGGCGGGTTGTATTCCCAGTGCCACGGCTCGCGCCGGTACGGGTACCAGCCGAAGCCCTTGCCGCGCAGCATCATCCACTTGTAGACCGGCGAGCGGTACATGCGAATCAGCTTGGCCATCTTCTCGGCGGTGCGGGTCTGGCTCTTGCCCGAGACGTCGAGGCCGCGCACCGACATCTGCAGGTCGACGGCCAGGCCGTACATGTGCGCGGAATGGCCCTTGGCCACCGCCTTCGCGTTCGGCTGCGACGCGCTCAGCGACGCCTGGTGGCCGGCCGAGCGCCATGACGACACGATGTCCAGCGCCACGCCTTCCTGCAGTGCCGCCTCGCGCATGCGCACGAAGGCCTCGCTGGCCTCGGGGTAGAGCTGTGCGCCTTGCTGGCCCGGCACCGCCACCGGCCGGTGCGCGCGGAACGCGATCTTCGTGTCACCGAGGTTCACGCGCCGCTCCGGCGTCACGCGCGCCATGTCGACGAACAAGCGCTCCGACAAGGCCCAGTGCGCCTTCACGGCGGCCGTGGCCGAGCCGCCGGGCGGCACGTTGTCCGGGAACTCCACGTCCTTCCAGTCGACCTCCTTCAGGTACTTGCGCTGCAGTGCCGCGTCCGGCAGGCGTTCCAGCGCCGAGCGCTGCAGGTCGAGCACCCAGGCGCGGTCGCCGGCCGACAGCGGCGCATCGACCACCGGCGTGTCGTCGACCTCGGGCTCCGCGCCTTCGTCGTCGAACCCGTGCTTGAGTTCGTGGCAGCCGCAGGCTTCGCACTCGGACTGCGCGTCGTCCTCGTGGTCGACGAGGGCGAGCCGCACGTACGGGCTCTCGAACAGCAGCGCGCCCAGCCCGGCGCCGCGGGCCGGCGGCGCGTCGGAAGCAACTTCATGGTCCTGCGCCGGGTAGGCCGACAGGAAGGGGGAATCCGGCTTCATGGCATCAACCTCCGGCGTTCAGTTGGGCGCGACCTTGCGGGCCTTGACGTCACGGCCGGTGATCGCTGTCCAGTGCGTGATGATGGTCCGCATCGCCGACTCGGGGGTGGCCTGCAGCGTGGTGTCCGGCGTGAACAGCGCGCGCACCTTGTCGGTGGTGTCGTAGTCGTTGCTCTCGATCTGCGTCAGGATCCGCGAGATCGCATCGGCGATGTCGAAGAAGTGCTTCGACAGCCCGTGTGCCGGCAGGCCCACTCGCTCGGCCACCTTGAACAGCCGCTGCTCGGTGCCATTGGCCTGCGCCCGCAGCGACGCAATGATCGGCGAGCTCGCGCCGTCGTTCTTGTACTCGAGCGTCAGGTGGAACCACGCCATCGCGGTGACCGCCGAGAACTCCTCGCGCGACAGGTTGCCGTCCTGGCGGCGCGACAGCAGCATGTTCTTCAGCTTGCTGGCCAGCGTGACGATCTTGGCCGGGTCGGTCGGGTTGCTGCTGGCGCTCGCGGTGACGTAGGTCATGCCGACCCAGACCTCGCGCAGGAACTCCTCGAAGGTCGGCACGAACTCGGCGTTCGCCGCCTCGGCGCGCACATAGGGCTGCGGCTTGCCGTCGTCCATGCCGTGGTTCAGCTCCATGCCGAACATGCGCTGGTACGGGTTGCGGCGGTTCGCGCGCAGGTCGCTGCGGATGTGGCTGACCAGCGAGGTGACGAAGAACGGTGCGCCGTCCTTGAAGAACAGCTCCTCGGTGTTGCGCAGCCAGGCCTGCGAGTCGGCATCGGGCACGCCGAGCTTCTCGCCGTGCACGAACTCGTGGACCACGCGCTTGAACACCTCGTAGGCGCGGGTGTTCTCGATCATGTAGGCGTAGATCAGGTGGTCCCAGCGGAAGACGCGCTCGGAATCCTCGTCGAACGTCCGCAGCAGCCGGTGCAGCGGCTGCGACAGCGGTGCGCCGTCGCTGCTTGGCGGCGGCGATGCATCGAGGCTGCTGCGGCGATCGGGGTCGCCGAGCGCCTTGGTCTGGAGGTCGAAGCGCTGGCGCCAGGTTTCTTCCAGCAGCCAGGCGAGTTCGGTCGGGTGCGCCTTGAACAGGGTGTCGGGCGAGACGAGGGTGGCGAAGTGTCTGAACATGACAAGGTCTCCGTGGGTCAAGGGGGAGCGGCTCAGGGCAGGTTGCGCAAGCCGGCCGGGTCGGCGAGCGTGGACAGCTGGGCCGACAGCGTCTGGAAGCGCAGCGCCACGTCGAGCGCCGGACCGATCAGTCCGGTGGGGGTCGGGATCTGCTGGTTGGCGCGGGTGAGCACGGTCAGCAGCAATTGGGTGAGCTGGTCGGTGGACGGGTTGTGCCCGCCCCACTGCTGCGTCTGTTGTGTCGCCTGTTCGGCGGGCGTGTCAGCCTGCGCCTCGGGGGCGGTTTCGGCGACGGGGGCGGTGCGGCGCGTGCCGCGGGCGGGAGAGGGCAGGGCCTTGGCCATGGGAATGCTCCTGTGGGTCGTGGTGGTGGGAAGGGGGGAGGTGGTCGGGATCAGGCGGCCTGCAACGCGCCGCCCATTCGCAGCATCGATTGCTGCTGTTGTTCGAGGATGCGTTTCGCCTCCTGCGGCTGGCCGCCGCAGCGCGCGAGTTGCAGGCCGGTCAGCCCGAGCGTGCGCAGCGGCTCGGTCCACAGCCAGTGGGCCGAGCTGAACAGCGCCGGGCCGAGCGTCGACTGCAGTTCGTCGAGCGCGGCCGGGCTGACGCGCTCCGGGCGCAGCAGCTCGCGCAGCGAGCGGCCGCGGAAGCAGCGCATCGGCGTCTCGACCAGCAGCCGCGCCAGTTCGGGCAGCAGCGGCTGCGAATCGGTGATCAGCGCGCGCGTGCCGCTGTCGACCCGCTCCAGCGGGTGCAGCCCGGTCCACGCGAGTTCCAGGTCATCCCACGGGCCGGCGCCGTAGCAGTGGCGGCACAGCGCCGCGCCGAGCTGCACGCGCAGGTAGCTGACCGGGTGCGGGTCGCCCGGCGAGAAGCGGAACACCAGGCTCGGCTCGCCGGACAGCACGTCGTGCAGTGCGGCCACGCTCGCGAAGCCGGTGTGGCCGAAGGCGAACGCATCGGCCGCGATCTCGCTGGCCCAACTGGCCCACACGTCGGCCAGCTCACCCCGCGAGCCGGCTTGCACCAGCCCATGCTGCAGCAGCGTGCGCAGCTCGTCGTTCCAGCCGGTGATGTGCGCCGCCTGGTGGCCGGCCTCGTGGATCAGCGCGGTCGGCCGCAGCAGGTTGTGGCGGGTGATCTTGATGGTCGCGACCGGGCACACCGCGCCGCCGTCCCACAGCCGCAGGCCGGCTTTCATGATCGCGGCGCCGGCGCCGCTGTCGAGGTAGGTCAGCACCACCGGCGTCGGGTGGCCGAGCTCGTCGAGCACCTGCGACATGCTGCGGTAGGCCAGGCTGTCGCAGGCGCGCAGCATCGCGGCCACCTGCGGGTTGGTGCGGGTGTTGATCGCGTCGGCAAAGAAATCCAGCGTGGTCTCGGTGCGCAGGTACTGGCGCCGAAAGGCCAGCAGCAGGCGCCGCACCTGCGCCTGCGCGGCCGGGCTGCGCGCGGCCTGGGCGTGTGCCAGCAGCACCTGCGCATCGGCGGCCAGCGCATCGACCTTGGCCTGCAGGTGGCGGCGCAGCGCGAGCCCGAGGTACTGCTCGAGCCGGCCCCAGGCCACGTCGCCGGCCAGGTCGTCCAGCGCCAGGCGCGACGCGGCCAGCACCCAGTGGGCGATCTGGCGTTGCGTCTGCAGCGCGGCAGCGGCTTGCAGGTCAGCCACAGCGGTGCCCCGGTGCCACCGTGACCGTCACCGCGGGCGGCGGGTCGAGCGCGAGCTGGGCCGGTGCCGCGCCGCGGCCGCCCATCGCATCGCACACCGCCTTCAGCGACGGCGGGTGGGCGATCGCGAAGCGCAGCGTGACGCCGTCGGCCGCGTTCTCGGTGGCCGCGATGAAGGCCGCCGACTGCGCCTGGATGAAGCTCGCGAAGCCCTGCACCAGCCAGTTCTGCAGCGCCGCGCCGTAGCGCGCGGCCTGGGCCTGCGGCAGGTTCTGCAGCGTTGCAGTCGCGGTCGGCGATGCGCCGGCGTTCACGACCCGCAGACCGCGTCCCGGCGGGCCGGACAGGATGTGCTTCAGCCGGCCCTGCAGTGCGCGCGCGAAGACCGAACTCAGCATGCCGGCATTCGTCGACTGGCGCAGCCGCATCGCGAGCTTCTGCGCCTTGGCTTCGCTCAGGTAGATGCAGGCGCGGATCTGGTCCTGCGTGCAGTCGAAGCGCAGGCCGAGGTGCATCGCGCGGCGGGCGTGAGCGTGGCCATGGCCGTGTCGATGCCCATGACCATGCCGATGCATTGCATGCGGACGCCGCCCGCCGGCGTCGATGCGGTAGAAGCGCTGGCCCATCGCCGGCCGCTGCCCGTTGCCGTCGAACGCACGGCCGAGCCCCGGCGCGCCGAGCAGCGTCGCCGCGGCCTGCGGTGTCAGCGGGTGCAGCTCCTGGCTGCCGAGCGCGCCCGAGGGGTCGCCCTGCTCGAACTCGTTGCGCGCGATGTCGGCCAGGCTGGTGCCGGGCAACGCCTCGTACAGGTGCAGCTGCGCATCGGCCGCCTCGCCTTCGGGCAGGCCGAGCTGATCGTGCAGGAAGTCGGCCAGCGGCGCGCCCTCGAAGCTCGCGACCTCGGCCGCCATGTGCGGCGTGATGCGCACGTCGAACACCCGCGTGCAGCGCTTGTAGCGCTTGCGCCCGCGCAGCGGCAGCATCACCCAGCCGGCGTCGATGCCGGCCTCGAGCAGCTCCGGCCGCTGGCGGTAGGTGCCGGGCGGCAGCACCGCCGGCAGGTTGGCGGCGGCTGCCTGCTCGAAGGCCTCCATCGCATAGCCCTCGAGCAGCTCGGGCTGGTCGAGCACATGGTCGGGCAGCGCGGCGATGCGGCCCACCGTCTCCTCGACGGTGGCGGCGACGGCCGAGGCGGCGAGGCCGGCTTCCTGCTCTTCCGTCATCTCCAGGTTCAGCAGCTTCAGGCCGGAGTCGACGATCGCGCGCGACAGCACCGCGGCCTGCTGCGGGCCGATCAGGTTGGCGATCAGCTTGGCCAGCAGCGGCGACAGGAAGTTGATCACGCGCGGCCGGCCGATCAGGCGGATGCCGAGCTTCAGCACCGGCAGCACGGCCGGGATGAAGTTCTCCATCATCGGCTGCGGGCTCTCGCCGGGCCGCAGGTCCTGCAGCTCCTGGATGAAGCGCTCGCGGGCGTCGTCGAGTTCGGCGAACACCGGTGGCGCCTCGGCCTGGCCGAGCGCGACGGATTGCGCGACCTCCATGTCGAGTTGCGTCTCGTCCTGCGCGAGCACCGCGTTGGCGACCTGCTGGTCGAACTCCTGCTGCGGCAGCGGCGCGTCGGCGCCGGCCACGGCCTGCACGCCGGCGGCGGCGAGGTCGGTGTCGGCAGCGGTGGCATCCGTGGGGGCGGGCGCCGGTGCCGGCTCCGGCGGCGCGAAGCCGAGCTTGCGTGCGAGTTGCAACGCGATCGGCTGCACCGGCGCCGGCAGGTGGCCGATGGCCTTCTGCAGCACGCGTTGAAGCAGCGGCTTGACCAGCGCCTTGATGCGCGACAGCAGCGGCCCGAGCGTGAGCTTCGTGATGCCCTGGATCGCGGTGCCGGCGACCTTCTTCACGACACTGCCGACCTTCTTGAGCAGCTTGCCGAAGAACTGCTCGAACTGCGGTTCCTGCTGCATCTCGTAGCTGACGGTCGGCGCACAGCCCTCCAGGAAGGCATCGACCTCGCCCTCGACCAGCCCGGCGCCCTGGCGCGGGGCGAATTGCTGCGCCATCGCGTCGACCATCGCTTCGCATTCGCGCACCAGCGGCGAGAAGTGCTGCATCACCGCGCGGTCGGCCTGGCCGCGCTGCATGCCGGCGGAGAGTTGCCGGTCGTGCAGCGCGCGGGCATGGCATTCGAGCTCGAACAGTGCCTCGTCGAACTCCTCGTCGTGCAGTTCGTCGATCAGCCCGGCATAGGCTTCGCGCATCGGGTCGTCGTAGGCGGTTTCGTCGTCGCCGGCCTCGTACACCGAGACGAAGGGCGAGCGCGTGGCGGCGCGCTCGGAGATGCCGTAGCCGACGGAGGTTTCCGATTCGGCGGGCGGCCTGAAGCTGTCGAAAGCCAGGAACGGCGCGGGGATGGTGGCAACACTCACGGCAGGCACTCCTCGTTGGATTCACGGACGGGACGCCGCGGAACGGCATCTCTTGACTGTGAAAACGCAAAGGCCGGCGCGACTCCGACAGCGCGAACTAGGGGGGTGGGCGCCGGCCCCCCGGAGTGCGGGGGAATGGGCGCGGCGTCCGTCCGAATGGGGATGCGCCGAGCCGGCCAGCGGCGTCCACTCGACCTGTTTCTCCCGAGGCCACCGATGATCGACGCCTACCGGAATCTCGACATCCGACTGTTCAACCATGTCCACGCCGCAGACGGGGAGCGCTTCTGCGTGCAGGTGGAGTCGTCGCTGGCAGGCGGGCAGGGGGTTGCGGAAGAGGTGTGCGTCCCCGAGGACCTGGCGCAGCAGCTCGCGGCGCTCGACGCGCGCCGGCTGGGCGGCCAGCGCAGCGAGCTGATCGCGCTCGGCCAGCGCATCGGGGCCTTGCTGCTGCCGCCGGTGGCGCGCAGCTTCTTCACCAGCTCGCTGGCGAAGCTGGCGCCGAACGAGGGCCTGCGCCTGCGCATCAAGTGCAGCGCGATCGCGCTCGACGTGGTGCCCTGGGAATTCGCCTACGTCGAGCGCGACCTCGACGGCGGCGGCGAAGCGCTCGGCCTGCGCGGCTTCCTGGTGGGCGACAGCCGCGTCTCGGTGGTGCGCTACGAGGTCTGCTCGCAGCTCGCGGCGCCGGTGCAGGGCCGGCGCGCCGGCTGGCGGCTGCTGGCCGTGCCGTGCGAGCCCGAAGACCGCCGAACGCCGGGCCAGCCGCTGCAGGTCGACCAGGAGCTGAAGAACCTGCGCGAGGCCATCGCCGGCGTCGGCGGGCTGGAGATGCTGGTGTGCCAGCCGGCCACGCGCGAGGCGCTGCAGCGCGTGCTGCTCGACGGCACCGAGATCTTCCACTTCAGCGGCCATGGCGAGGTCATGACGCCGGCCCACGGCGGCGCGCCGTCGGCCCACCTGATCCTGCAGCGCGACGACGGTGCGAGCGACCCGTGGGAGGTCGATGCGCTGGCGCGCTCGCTGGCCTCCAAGGGCATCCGGCTCGCGGTGCTCGCGGCCTGCCAGTCGGCGCGCACCGACGGCCGCAACAAGTGGGCCGGCGTCGCGCCGTCGCTGGTGCGGGCCGGCATCCCGGTGGTGATCGGCATGCAGTACTCGGTGTACGACGCGAGCGCGGTCGCGTTCTCGAAGATGCTGTACCTGGCGCTGTCGCGCGTCGACACGATCGACGAGGCGATGGCCGAGGCGCGCGGCGCGATCATGAACCTGAACCTGCAGACCGGCCGTGATTTCGCGACGCCGGTGCTCTACATGCGCATCGCCGAAGGGCATGAGCTGGGGCTGCGCGCTGCGCTCGCGGGGCCTGCCGCCGCGCCGGCCGCCGTGCGCGCCGGCTCCAGCAGCGAGGTGGCGATCGTGCTGTCGGAGATCGCCGAGCTGCACGACCACAAGGTGGTGCACGACGCGCTGCATTCCACGCGCGGCGACCTCACGATGATCCAGCTGCGGCGCGACGAATTCCCGGCCGGCAGCTCGCTCGCGCAGTTCTCGGCGCACTGCCGCGACATGAAGAAGCGCCTGCTCGACGTGCGACGCGTCGCGCAGCAGGAGCGCTGCGACGCGCAGCTGATGCTGCCGCTGATCGAGGAGTTCGCGGCCGCGGTGGGCACGCTGGAGGAGGCGCTGGCCCAGCGCTCGGTCGACCGGCTGGACGATGCACTCGCCGCGTTCGACACGCTGCTGACCGTGCAACCGGCGCTGATCGACACGACGATGGCCTCGTTGGCGAAGCACCTCGACCTGGAGCTGCTGCTGGCCTTCCTGGGCGGCGTGGGCGCCGATTTCGACGCGAGCGCGGTCGAGGAGATCCGCGCGCTCGGGTTGCGGCTGCGCAAGGGCGCGACGGTGCACACGCTGTGCCAGGGCCTCGACAACCGGCTCGCGGTGATCCGCAAGGCCGCCGAGGCGCAGCGCTTCCACGAGATCCGCCGGCAGTGGCGGGTGCTGTCGGATTCGATCACGCGCATGCTGCCCGACTGGACCTCGGCCGGCTGCGCCGACCTGGGCCGCCATGCTGCGCTGCTGGGCAGCGGCGTCGCGGCCAACGATGCGCTGTCGACCTGCACCGCGTTCGGCGAGTTCTGCGACGACTTCGACTATGGCTTCTACACCATCGATTCCGATCTGAAGCAGCTGTGCGGTGACATGAAGGACAAGGTGTCCGGCGGGCGCCGCGCCTGAGCCGCCGAGGAATCGCGATGAACCTGCCGGACCGACTGCCGTTCCAGACGATCGCCGACTTCCAGGAGGTGCACGAGGCCTTGATGCTGCGGCTCGACCAGGTGGAGCTGGAGGTGGTGGAAGCCGAAGCGACGGCCGACGCGGGCGGCGCTGCGGGCGATGCCCCGGACGCCCCCGGCGACCACCACGCCGAGCGTGAGCGGCAGCACCTGATCGGCATGTTCCCCGATGTCGCCGCCTTCCTGCAGCGCGGCTCGGCCGGTGGCGCCTACCTCGACGAGACGAAGGAGCGCCGGGCCTGCCAGGCGATGCTCGACTACTGGGCCGGCCGCTGCTACAGCCACGGCCTGGACGTCACGCGCCCGCTGCTCGTGCCGCACGATCCGGCGCTGCTGCCGCAGTTGTCGGACGAGGCCTGCCCGTACCTCGGGCTGGCGGCGTTCGGCGAATCCGATGCGAAGCACTTCTTCGGCCGCGACGACCAGATCGCGGCGCTGGTGGAGCGGCTGCGGCGGCAGCGGCTGCTGATCGTCACCGGCGCGTCGGGCAGCGGCAAATCGTCGCTGGTGCTGGCCGGGCTGGTACCGGCGCTGCGCCGCGGCGTGGTGGATGGTGGTGCGGTGGATGGAAGCGCCGCCTGGGTCTACCCGCCGCCGCTCACGCCAGGCGTGACGCCGCTGCGCCAGCTGGCCCACGCGCTGGCGCTTGCGGCCGCCGGTGGCGCACCGGAGCCCGACGATGCCACTATCGCCGACCACGCGGCGCAGTTGCTGCGCGACCCCGGCCATGCCGTCGCGATGCTGTCGCCGGTGGAGCAGCCGGTGCTGCTGGTCGTCGACCAGTTCGAGGAGGCCTTGACGCTGCGCACCGAGCAGACCTCGGCGGCGCACCTCGCGTTCGTCGCGGCGCTGTGCGCGGTGGTCGATGCGCCCGGCCCGGCGCACCGCGTCGTCGCGACGATGCGCAAGGATGTCGAGCCGCAGCTGGCCCGCGAGTACCCCGACCTGAACCGCCGCTACGGCGAGGCCGAGTTCTCGGTGTACTCGATGGAGGCGACGCGGCTGCGCGAGGCGATCGAGCGGCCGGCCCAGCAAGTCGGGCTGAAGTTCCAGGACGGGCTGGTCGACGAGCTGATCAAGAGCGTGGTCGGCGAGGACGCCAGCCTGCCACTGCTGCAGTTCAGCCTGACCTCGCTGTGGGCGCGGCGCAAGGGCAACCTGATCACGCGCGACGCGTATCGCGAGGTCGGCAGCCCGCGCCAGGCGATGGCCGAAGCGGCCAAGCGGGTGTACGACGAGCTGCCGCGCGAGCAGCAGCTGGCGGCGCAGAAGGTGTTCCTCGCGCTGTCGCGCCCCGGCGAAGCGGCCAGCGTGTTCCGCAGCCGCGCGACGCGGCGCGTGCTGCACGGCGTGGCCCACCCGCCCAACGTCGAGGCGGTGCTCGACAAGTTCGTGCGGGCGCGGCTGGTGCGGCTCACACCGGCGCCGTCGGGCGATCCGATGGACGACGTGGCCGAGGTCGCGCACGAATCGCTGCTGCGCAACTGGGACCTGCTCGACCACCTGTTCGCCGAGCAGCGTGTCGAGCGCGAGCGCCGCGCCTTCCTGCGCAAGCAGGCCGAGAAGTGGCGCGAGGGCGAGTTCGACAAGGCCTTCCTGCTCAGCGGGCTGGCGCTCGAGCAGGCCAATGCGGAGTTCGACCGCGGCGCGATCACGCCGCTCGAGCGCGAGTTCCTCGATGCGAGCGATGCGGCGGAGCTGGCGCTGCAGTACGCGCGGGCGGACGAGGAGGCGAAGCGGATCGCCGTCGAGAGCGAACGCGCCGACCTGGCGGAGGCGCGCATGCTCATCGAGAAGCAGGCCACCGCCCACCAGGTGCATGCCAACCGGCGCATCGCGAAGCGGCTGCGCTGGGCCACGATCGCCGGCTTTGCGGCGCTCGGGCTGTTCGTGCTGGCCATCTTCGGCTGGATCGCCACGTCGGCGGCGCAGCGGCAGGCCGAGCGCGAGAAGGACAGGGCGAACAAGGAGGYCGTCGCGCTGCTCGACAAGGCGAAAGCGGATGCGCAGGTCGCCTACCGCAATGCTGACCTTGCCAAGCAGGACGCCATGAAGATCAGCGAGGCCGCGGTAGCGGCCCGCGCAGAGGCGTCGCTGCTCAGCGGACAGGCGCAACAGCAGGCTGCCGTGGCGCAGCGTCGGGCTGAGGCAGGGCGCGTTGCCCTGGCGCAGGCGGAACGGCAGCGCGATGACGCCTGGCTGACGATGCTGGCCTCGAATGCGCGCAGCGAAGCCGCAGTCAATGCGGAAAAGAGTCTGGCATTGGCCAACGACGTCTTCGAGCACGACCCGCGGCGGCAGAGCGCCGTGGTGCCTGGCGTGATCGAAGCCACTGAGTACCGCAGGGCATCACAGCAGCTGACGAAGGAATTGCTGGGGTCGGTGGATGCGCTGGTGCTGGCACCCGATGGGCAGCACCTGCTGGTGGCCGTTGCCGACGGTGTCGACGAGTGGGAGCTGGGCATGCCGGCGCTGCGTCCGCAACGTCGGCTGGCCTGGCCGGTCGTGCCGGGTATCGTGCGCAACCTTGCCTACGGACCCGATGGCCGGCAGGTGGTGGCGGCCACCGATGTGGGCGTGGTGCTATGGCCTGCCCCTGCGACGGAGCAGGCCTCGGTTCAGCCGCGTGTGCTCGAAGGTGGCGGCGATGTCGGTCATCTGGGCTTCAGTCCCGACGGTCGGCTGCTCGCGGGCATCGCCGTCGATGAGAGCGAAGTGCGGGTGTGGTCGGTCGACGATGGCAGGTTGCTGTTCATCCGGCGTCCGAAGAATGCCGACACGGGCGTGGTCGGAGGGCTGATGGGAACGGCATTCCGTGCCGGAGGGAAGGAACTCGTCGCCATGCAGCGGCCCGGCTGGCCCGGCTTCGCGGTGCGGCTGTTCACCTATGACGACAAGGGCACGCTGATCTCGAGCGTCGACGCGCAGCCGTGCAGGGGCCTCGGCTATACGTTCGCGCAGGGCGGCGGCACGCTGGGTGTGGCCGTCCTTCCGCAACTGTGCCTGCTGGACCTGCAGCGCCTGCAGGGCGAACGCCGGCTGCCGTACCAGCGCATCGACCGCAGCGAATCGGGTGGCGTGGACGACATCGTCATCAACCGCGACGGGCGACGCGTCGTCAAGCTGTTGCGGGGAACCGGCGAGGTGCGGGTGTCCGACCTTGTCTCGGGCGGGCAGTGGCGGCTGCAGAGTGCGTTCGACCTGCCGGTGCGCGATTCCTACGAGTCGCTGGTGAGCTTGAGCGACCAGGGCAACCGGCTGGCCATCAAGGCGGCCGATGGCGCGGTGCGCGTGTACGACCTGCGGCCGCGGCTGCGCCCGCTCGGTGACCGTGTTGCCCCCTTGTGGGTGAGCCGCGACGAGACGCGGGTGCTGACCGCGATGCGCGGTCCTGCGGGCGATGGCCTGGAATTGCGCAAGTTGCGTGATGGTCAATTGCTGCAGCACCTGGACACGCCTGATCTGCATGACTCGGCGATCGAGGTCGGCGTGTCGCCGGACGAATCGGAACTGATGCTCGCGGGCCGGTGCGAGACGGCCGAGCGTCAGTGTCTGACCGGCTTCGATCTCGTGAGCGGCCGCCAGCTGTCGCGGCACCGGCATGACGGTGTCGTAACGCACGACGAAGATCTGTACTTGGTGCGCGACGGCAGTGAATGGATCCTCTACACGACCGCCGAACAGCCGGTGTTCCGCATGGCTGATCCCGGCGACGGCGGACGTGGTGCGAGGTTCAACCCGCGGGCCGCTTCGCTGGTGCTCGGCCATGCCCGGCTGTTCGCGACGAAGACCGTGTTGCCCGGCCGGGTGCGGGTGGAGGTGCAGGTGATCGAGCGGGGCGTGCCGCGCGTGGTGCGACGCATCGAGCGCGAGGCGCCGGACGGCATGAACATGGCGCTGCGCGGCGGCGGCCGGGTGCTGCAACTGTGGGATGCCCGGCACACCGAGCTGTGGGACCTGCGCTCCGAGTCGTCGACGCCGTCGCTGACGCTGGGCCCGTCCTCGCGTGGCGGTCTCTTCGTCAACGAGGCGACAGGGCTCGTGGGGGTGCGCCAGCCTTCCGGATGGGAGCTGTACGACCTGCGCACCGGCAAGTTGCCCGAGCACCTGAACCTGCGCGCCCAGATGGACATCGATCCGACAGGGCGCCATGCCTTCGGGAAGAGCGAGTTCGGCGACGGCCTGGAGGTGCGTCTGCTCGACGATCCGGCTGCGCCACCGGTCGTGTTGAAAGGCTGGCCTGCCCAACCAGGCTTCAGCCGCAGCGGCGAGGTGATGGCGGTGCGCCTGCCGGACCAGCAGCGTCTGCGCATCTACCGGCTGCCGTCGGCCGAACCGATCCTCGAAGCGGACCTGCAGGTCTTCCCTTCGACGCAGCTGACGCCCGGGGGCGGCTACGTGATTGATCGCAACGGCCGCATCATCCCGAGCGACGGCAAGCGGGTGATGGAGGAGGCGCAGGCACAGGCCAGCCGCGACCTCGAGCCCGGCGAGCGCTGCCGGCAGCTCAACGCGCCATCGGACTGTCTGGATGCAAAGCTCAGCCCGCGGCGGCCTTCTTCCAGCTCGCGCTGACCTTGATCGAGCCGTTGGCCTCGCCCTTCGTGATGCAGGGGATGCCGGCCTCGCCCTTGAAGCCGAGGTTCAGCTCGACGCTCCAGCTGTCGGGCTGCGTGGCCTCCAGCGCTTCGCGCACCGGCCGCGTCACGGCGGCCAGCAGGCTGCGCATCTCCTGGCCGACGTCGCGCACCTTGTCGGCCACCGCACCGCGTTCGGCCAGGCCGCCGCGCTCGACCAGTCCGGCGGAGGCCGGCACCAGGAGGGCATCGGCGGCATCGACCTCGACGCTGAGCAGCACGCCGTCGATCAGGATCTCTCGTGTGGCCATGGGGGTTCTCCAGACGCGTTCGATCGCGTCCGTCGAGCATAGGCGCCTCGGCCGGCGCGGTCCTCGTCAGGGTTGGGGATGCGCGACCGTCGGCCGCACCGTCAGGTACATCGGCTGGCCGGTCGCGTTGCCGCGCAGCAGCTTCAGCACGCAGTCGCGGTTGACGCGGCTCGCGTCGAGCGCCTGGTGCAGCCGGTCGACCGACTCGATTGCCAGCCCGTCGATGCCGATCAGCAGGTCGCCTTCGCGCAGCCCGGCGCGCGCGCCCGGGCTGCCCGGCTCGACCGCCGAGACGCGCACGCCGTGCGACTGCGCGAGCCCGAGGCCGACGACGATGCGCCGGTCGAGCGCCGTCGTGCTGCCGCCGACGCCCAGGTAGCCGCGCTGCACGCGGCCGTGCTGCAGCAGCTGCGGGATCACCCATTCGGCGATGTCGATCGCCACCGCGAAGCTGATCGACTGCGCGCCGCGGATGATCGCGGTGTTGACGCCGATCACCTCGCCGCGCGAGTTCAGCAGCGGGCCGCCGGAGTTGCCGGGGTTCAGCGCCGCATCGGTCTGGATCACGTCCGGAATCAGGCGCCCGGTGCCGGCCCGCATGCTGCGGCCGAGCGCGCTGACGATGCCGGCGGTCACGGTGTGCTCGAAGCCGAGCGGGTTGCCGATCGCGATCGCGATCTCGCCGCGCTTGAGCAGCGCCGAGCGGCCGATCGGCAAGGGCGTGAGCCCACCGCGCGACATGCCGTCGATGTGCAGCAGCGCGAGGTCGGTGTCGGGGTCGTCGCCGACCCAGCGCGCATCGAACTCGCGGCCGTCGCTCAGCGACACGCGCTGGCGCGTGACCTGCGGCGACGGCAGCGTGGCCGCGCCGGCGCGCGTCACGTGCGAGTTGGTCAGCAGGTAGCCGTCGGGCGTGAACAGGAAACCGGAGCCGCCGCCGAGCGCCGCGTCGCGGTCGCTGCTGCTGCCCACGAGCTTGACCGACGCCACGCTCGGCCCGGCGCGCTCGACCACGTCGGACACGGTCTGTGAATAGGCATCGAGCAGAAAGGCGTCGTTGGCACCCATGGGGGGATCCTCCAGACAGCGCATCTGGGACCGGGGCGGCGCGCTTTCAAGTACCCCGTTCGCCCTGAGCCTGTCGAAGGGTGGGCTGAGCTTGTCGAAGCCCTGGTCGCCTATCCCGACACCACCCTGTCCCGGCCTTCCGCCTTCGCGCGGTACAGCGCGTCATCCGCGCGCTGCAGCACCTGCTCGGCGTTCTCTCCCTCGCGGGCGGTCGCCAGCCCGATGCTGACCGTGATGCTCAGCCCGGCGGACACATCGCCCCAGGCCTCGCCCGCCACCGCGCGCCTGACCCGCTCGGCGATCGCCAGCGCCGTCGGCGGCTCGCTGGTCGCGAGCAGCAGCAGGAACTCCTCGCCGCCGTAGCGGCCGATGCGGTCGTCTGCCCGCAGCGAGCGCACCGCGCCCAGCACGAATCGCCGCAGCGCGGTGTCGCCGACCAGGTGCCCGTGGCCATCGTTGACCAGCTTGAAGTGATCGAGGTCCATCAGCGCGACCGACGGCCGCGCGCCGGCCTGCAGCGCGTCGTCCAGCGCGCCGAGGATCGCGCGGCGGTTCAGCGCGCCGGTCAGCTCGTCGCGCGTGGCCAGCGCATGCAACTGGTTCTGCGCCTGCGCGAGCTCGCGGTTGCGCGTGCCCAGCAGCTGCCGCACCGAGGCGCCATACAGCCCCACCACCGCGCAGCGCCCGATCGCCAGCGACAGCCACATCGCCGACAGCGCGGCCTGCCACGGCGTGGCGCACGGCAGTGCCGGCGCGCGGTCCGCCAGCCCGATGGCTGCTGCCAGCCCGAGCGAGATCGTCACCCACAAGGGCAGCAGCTGGCGCGGCGTGAGCCGCAGCGCGCTGAACGCGAACACGATGAAGACGATGGTGATCGACAGCACGCCGACCTCGGGCGCCAGCACCACCATCACCAGCTGCAGCCCGGAGGCCGCCAGCATCTGCGGGCCGGTCAGGTACGGGTCGGCGAAGCGCTCGCTCCAGCCGCGGTGCAGCATCAGGAAGAAGGCCCCGCCGGCGAGCGCACCGCCGACCAGGTAGACGAACGGGGCCAGCAACCCGACCGCGCCGGCGACATGCAGCAGGAACAGCAACACCGCATCGATCGCGTAGCTTGCGACCACCATGCGCAGCATGCGCATGCGCTCGCCCCGGCGCCGCAGCGCGCGGGCGGGGAGGTCTTCCGGCATGGCCGGCGGCAGGTGGCTGCCGGCGGCGGGAAACGGAACGGGTGGCAGGCTGGAGGGCAGGGTGGGCACGCCCTCAATCTCGGCCCGCGCCGTTGCTTCTTGAGTGCACGGGCCGTGCCATCGTCCACGCCCGCACCGCCGGAGCGCCTTCGGGCGTGCATATCTCACGCAACAAGGGGAGGGCGTTGACCTGCGGCGCCTCAGGTCGGCTCCGGCGCTGCCGATATCCCGCGTTGGAAAGCCGTCGCCTTGGCAGTTGGACCAGGCCCGAACGGCTGCCGGAGTTCCGAATTCGAATGACCTCGCTCAATCCCACGTGGCGCGCGCTGCTCGGCTGGCTGCTGGCCGGCGCGCTCGCGTGCGCCATGGTGGCCTGGGCGATGAAGACGGCGTCGCGTGCGCAACTGCGTGCCGATGCCGAGCACAGCGCGCTGCAGTGGGCGAACTACGTGCGCGACACGGTGCCCGAACTCGACACCATCTTTGCCGGCGAGCCGTTGACGCCGGCCGCCATCGAGCAGCTCAGCCGCCTGCGCCACCTGGGCGAGGTGTTCCGCTTCAAGCTCTACGACCCGCACGGGCGCGAGCTGCTGGTGTCCGAGCAGCTCGGGCTCGGTGCCGACGAGCTGGCGCGTGCCCGCGCCGTCGCGCCGCTGGACACGTTGGCCCGCAGCCCCGAGGTGCGCGACCTGGTGCTCGGCGGGCGCAGCATCGTCTACCTGCGGCATTCGCAGCGTGTCGACCGGCCGAGCGTGTACAGCGAGGCCTACATCCCGGTGCAGGGCGCCAACGGCAACGTCGGCGGCGTGGTCGAGGTGTATGTCGACCAGGCCGATCGCGCCGCGCGCATCGCGTCGGCCTTCTTGCGGGTGGCGATCGCGGTGGTGGCGGCGCTGGGGCTGCTGCTCGGACTGAGCCTGTGGCAGTGGATGGTGCGCACGCGCCGCGAGCGCCAGGTCGAAGACAAGGTGCGCTTTCTGGCCGAGCACGACCCGCTGACCGGGCTGATGAACCGCGCGAGCTTCAACGCCGCGCTCAGCGAGGCCGAAGCGCGCTCGCGTGCCGGCGGCCCGAAGTTCGCGGTGCTGTGCCTTGACCTCGACCACTTCAAGCTGATCAACGACACGCACGGCCAGGCGGCCGGCGACGCCACGCTGTGCGCGGTCGCGGCGCGGCTGCGCGACGTGGTGCGGCAGTTCGACCTGGTCGCGCGGTTGGGCGGCGACGAGTTCGCGATCCTGCAGAGCGGCGTGCGTGGCTCGGACGACGTGTCGTCGTTCGCGCAGCGCGTGGTCGACGTGCTGGCCGTGCCGCACGAGCTGGGCGACCGGCGCATCGAGGGCGGCGCGAGCGTCGGCGCGGCGATCTACGGCACCGACGGGCTCACGCGCGACGAGCTGCTGCACAAGGCCGACCTGGCGCTGTACCGCGCGAAGGCCGACGGCCGCGGGCAGTTCAGCTTCTATGACGCCGCGATGGATGCCGACCTGCAGCTGCGCCGCGCGCTGGTGCACGACCTGCGCCACGCGATCGCGGACGAGCAGCTGACGCTGCACTTCCAGCCGCTGTTCGAGGCCGAGGCGCTGCGGCTGAGCGGCTACGAGGCGCTTGCGCGCTGGTCGCACCCCGAGCGCGGCGCGATCTCGCCGGCCGAGTTCATTCCGCTGGCCGAGCAGGCCGGGCTGATCGAGCCGCTGGGCCGCTGGGTGTTGCTGCGGGCCTGCGAGGAGGCGGCGCGCTGGCCGTCGCAGCTCGAGGTGTCGGTGAACCTGTCGGCCGCGCAGTTCCAGGGCGACCTGATCGGCGTGGTGTCGGAGTGCCTGACGCGCTCGGGGCTGGCGCCGCAGCGGCTGCAGCTGGAGATCACCGAATCGCTGCTGATGCGCAACACCGAGCAGGTGCTGCAGACCTTGCAGACGCTGCAGGCCCTGGGCACGCGCATCGTGATGGACGACTTCGGCACCGGCTACTCGAGCCTCGCCTACCTGTGGCGCTTCCCGTTCAACAAGGTCAAGATCGACCGGGCGTTCACGCAGAACATGGAGCGCGACCCGAAGGTCGACCTGATCGTCGGCTCGATCGTCTCGCTCTCGCATGCGCTCGGCATGAAGGTCAACGCCGAGGGCGCCGAGACGGCGTCGCAGCTGGCGCGGCTGCGGGCGCACGGCTGCGACGAGATCCAGGGCTTCCTGCTCGGCCGGCCGGTGCCGGCGCACCAGCTGCGGCACGACGATCCGCAAGGCTGGCGGTCGCCGCGCCGCGAGCCGCGGCTGAGCACGCTGGATCCAGTGATCTGAAGCGACCACGGGGGTCCAGGGCGCGACAATGCCCGCCATGACTTCCGCGAGTTCAGGATTGCTGTTCTTCCAGTCGCTGCTGATCGGCCTGTCGATCGCGGCCCCCGTCGGCCCGATCGGGCTGCTGACGATCCAGCGCACGCTCGACGCCGGCTGGCGCGCGGGCCTCGCGACCGGCCTGGGCGCCGCGGCGGCCGACACCGTCTACGGCGCCGTCGGGGCGTTCGGTGCCACTGCGCTGATCGCGTGGCTGGTCGGCGCGAAGCTCTGGCTCGCGGTGTTCGGCGGGCTGGTGCTGCTGCGGCTCGCGTGGTCGGGCTGGCACCAGTCGGCCGGTGGCGAAGCGAGCGCCGCGCCGGCACCGGTGCCTTCGCTGTGGACCTGCTTCGCGACCACCTTCGCGCTGACGCTGTCGAACCCGATGACCATCGTGTCCTTCATCGCGATCTTCGGTGCGATGAGCGCGCAGGTGGCCGGCGGCTCGCCCTGGGTGATGGTGGCCGGCGTGCTGGTCGGCTCGGCGCTCTGGTGGCTGGTGCTGTCCGTCGGCGTGGGCCGGCTGCGTCACAGCTTCCGGCCCGCGTGGCGGCGCGCGATCAACAGGGCATCGGCATTGCTGCTCGCGGGTTTCGCGCTGTGGCAGTGGGGCGGCCTGCTGACCCCGATGCTGCATTGAGGCGCCGCCGCGCCGCGCCGCCGATCAACAGCAGGCCCACGCCCCACAGCGCGAGCGTGGCCGGCTCGGGGATCGGCGAGATCAGGTAGGCGTGGCCGTAGCCGCTGTTGACGACGAACTGGCCCTGGTCGTTGATGCCGGTGACGTTGCGGAACCAGTCGCCGTCGGCCAGCGTGAACAGGCTGTTGACGTCGATGACGCCCTGGCCGTTGGCGCCGGTGATGAACGCGAAGTCGCGCCCGAAGCGGTTGTTGTGGATCGTGCCCGCGATCTGCCCGAACTCGTTGATGGCGGAGGTGTCGCTGAACGAGGCCGGCCCGTACTGGCCCGACCCACCCAGGTTGCCCGGCGTGTAGTTGTCGATGCCCGAGAAATCGAGCGGCTTCACGGTGCCGGAATCGTTGCCGATGTAGGCGTTGCGGCCGACGTACTCCTGCGGCCCGATGTAGGTGCCGGCGATCTGGCCGTTGTTGTTGATCGAGCTCTCCTGGTAGTGCACCGCCGCGGGCAGCGCGACGGGGTTGCTGCCGTTCGCGCCGGTCACGAAGGTGCCGGCCTGGTTCAGCTCGCTGTAGCCGATGTGGCCGACCACGCGGCCGGCGTCGTTGAGGCCGTTGCCGAACAGCGGTTGCCCGTTCAGGCTGCCGAGCGCGCGCATCGACTGGCCATTGGCATCGGTGATGAAACCTTGCTGAGGATCCAGCACGTCCGGGTACGTAGGCAAGTCGTTCCTCGCGCCCCCCGTCATGCCGATCACCTGGCCGCTGGCATTGATCGCGGTGGCCATGCTGTTGACGGCGCCGAGCGTGCCCAGGTCCTGCAGCGTCGTGCTGTTGCTGCCGCGCAGGAACGCGTGGAAGCCGCCGGTGGCCGTTTGCGCGGCGCCGACCACCTGGCCGGCGTCGTTGATGCCATACGCCTTGCTCCAGCTGCCGCCGAAGCTGCCGACGCCCGTCAGGCCGGTGCCGTTGGCGCCGCTGACGAAGCCTCGGTAGTCACCGACCGACGACCAGCCGTTGAAGCCGTTCGTGTAGGCGTACCCGCTGACCTGGCCACTGTTGTTGAGGCCGGTCGCGTACATCAGGTCGCCGGTGCCCAGCTGGCCGATGTCGAACAGCTGGTACTGCGTGGTCTGCGCCTGGGTCGGCGCGCTGCAGGCGAGGCCGGCGGCCAGCGCCAGCGAAGCGACGAGTGCGGGTGTCTTCATGAGGTCTCCCTGAGGTTCGAGGATGTGCGGCCGCGCCAGCCGATGAGCAGCAGCCCGCCGGTCCACAGCGCGAGCGTGACCGGTTCGGGGATGGGCGAGATGAGATAGGCATGGCCCCTCGCGGTGTTCGCGATGAACTGGCCGAGGTTGTTGACGCCGGTCGCGTAGACGAAGTGGTCACCGTCGCCGAGCGTGAACAGGCTGTCGAGGGAGACGGCGCCCTCGCCGTTGGCACCGGTGATGAAGGCGAAGTAATCCGCGGCGTGGCCGTTGCTGAACATGCCGGCCACCTGGCCGCTGTCGTTCAGTGCCATCGCCTTGCTGCCGGAGATCGGGCCGTACTGGCCGAAGCCGCCGAGGTTGCCGTATTCATAGCCTTGCACGTTGCCGAAATCGATGTGGGTCTCCACGCCGCCGGGCGTGCCGATGAAGGCGTCGGCGTACAGGTACGCAACCCCATACAGGCCGGCCACCTGGCCGTGGTTGTTGATCGCGTTGACACCGATGGTGTCGTCGAAAACGGCGCGGGGCGAGGTGGCATTCGGTCCGGTCACGAAGCTGCTGCCGTAGTTGGTAGGGCTCATTCCACCGGCCACCTGTCCGCGGTCGTTGATGGCGTGGCCGAACAGCGGTTGGCCGTCCAGGCTGCCGAGGGCTTGCAGGTTGCTGCCGTTCGGGCCGGACACGAAGCCGCGCGGGTCGCTGCCGTTCGGGTTGGAGCCGCTCGCGACACCGACCACCTGGCCGCTGGCGTTGATTCCGGTCGCGGTGCTGTTGGTGCTGCCGGCGAGCGTGCCGACGTCGGTGAGCGGGCCGCCGGCGGTGCCGATGAAGGCGCGGAAGCCGCCCGACGCCGTCTGCGAATCGCCGACCACCTGGCCGGCGTTGTTGATCGCGAAGGCGCGGCTCCAGCTGCCGCCGAGCGTGCCGAGGCCGGTGAGGCCGGTGCCGTTCGGGCCGGTCACGAAGGCGTTGTAGAGGTCCGAAGCCGAGTCGCCGCTGCGGCCATCGCCATACGAATAGCCGACGACCTGGCCGAGGTCGTTGATGCCGGTGGCCCACATCTGCTGGCCGGGCGTGAGCGAGCCGAGGTCGAACAGCGAGTACTCGGTGGCCTGCGCGAGCGGGGGCGCGACCAGCGCAACCAGCACCGCGATCGCAGCCAGAAGGCGCGGCGTCTTCGTCATGGAGATCTCCCTCGGCGGCGGGCACCCGGGCGGATGCGCACGTGAATCGAAATCTAGGAGGGCGGGGGAGGGTGGCGCAAGGCGCAATGTCGCGAGCCGGCGTAGGTTTGCTCCTACGCCGTTTGCGGATCGTTACGTGCGGGCGCGCCGAGGCTGGCGCGATAGCATCCGGCGTCACCGTTGATGGACACCGCCGCGATGGACCGAGTCGTGCAGACCTTGCTGGAAGAGTTTTCCGACCTCGCCGATGTCGAGCAGATCACGCGCGTGTTGTTGCGCCTGACGCTGGCGGCGCTGCTGGGCGGTGTGCTCGGCTACGAGCGGCAGAGCCAGGGCAAGGCCGCCGGCATCCGCACGCACATGCTGGTGGCGATGGGGGCGGCGCTGTTCGTGCTGGTGCCGCAGCAGGGCGGCATGCAGGTGGCCGATCTCAGCCGCGTGATTCAGGGCGTGGTGGCCGGCGTCGGCTTCCTCGGGGCGGGCGCGATCCTGAAGCTGCGCGACGAAGAACAGGTGGTGGGCCTGACGACGGCCGCGGGCGTGTTCATGACCGCGGCGATCGGCGTGGCCTGCGGTCTGGGCCGCGAATCGACGGCCTTGCTGAGCACCTTGCTCGCGCTGGTGGTGCTGGCGCTGGTGCCGAAGCTCGTGGCCCGTGGATCGAAGTAGCCGTCATGCGTTGCGAAGCCATCGACACCCATCCCGATTTCCGCCGGCTGTCGGCGATCGACGGCGTGGTGGTGGACCTGCGCTACGCGAGCGTGCGCAACTTCGTCGGGCGGGATCTGTACGGCACGCTCGACTGCGCCTGGCTGCATCGCCTGGCCGCCGACGGGCTGGCGCAGGCGGTGACCCGCCTGGCTGAGGCGGCACCGGGGCATCGGCTGCTGGTGCTGGATGCGTTGCGCCCGCACCGCGTGCAGATCCAGCTGTGGGATCACCTGGACGGCACCGACCTGCGCCAGTACGTGGCCGACCCGGCGCGCGGTTCGATCCATTCGTTCGGCATGGCGCTGGATGCCACGCTGGTCGATGAAGCCGGCCAGGAACTCGACATGGGCAGCGGCTTCGACGAGATGACGGCGCTGTCGCATCCGGTGCTGGAAGCGCAGCACCTCGCGAGCGGCGCGCTGACGCCGGCCCAGCACGCGAACCGCCGGCTGCTGCGCGGCGTGCTGAGCGCGGCGGGGTTCCGCGGCATCGACAACGAGTGGTGGCACTTCGAGATGCTGGACCGGCAACTGGTGCGCGGGCAATTCACGCGGGTGGACTGACGGCCGCGCCTGTCATCCGCATGCCTTCAGGGCCTCGCGCACAGGCCCCGGGCCGGTGACGCCGGGCGGCGTGCCCTGCTTGTCCATCTCCTCGAGGATCGGCAGCGCAAGCCGCTGCTGGCTGCACGCCGCGGCGGCGTCGCCGGCCTGCTGCCGGGCCTGCAGCGCGAGGCCCAGCAGGTGGTGTGCGAGGCCCTCGTGGTGGTGCACGTAGTTGTCCTCGCGCATGCCGGCCGGCAACGCGGCGTACGAGGCCACCGCGGCGGTCAGCAGGTCGACGCCGGCGCGCGCATCGCCGTTGGCCAGCAGTGCTTCGCCGAGCGAGGTCTGCATGCTCGCGAGATCGGACTGGAACTGCATGCTGCCCGGGTCCCCGCTGCTGAGCCCCCGCATGATGTCGAGCGCGCGCCGTGCCTGCGCCACCGCCTCGCGCGGCTGGCCGACGCGGCGCAGGCACCAGGCGATGTTCTCCAGGTTGGTCGCGATGTGCCGGGTGATCGAGGTGTTCTGCGGGCTCGTCGCCGCCAGACGCTCCAGCACGGCCTGGCTCTTGCGGAAGGCGTCGAGCGCGAGCTGCGCGCTGGCGGCGGTGGCGTCGCGCTGGATCAACTGCTCGCCGCGCGTCGAGTAGTTCGATGCCAGGTTGAAGCCGGCATCGAGGTCGTCCGGGTCCTGCGCGACCAGGGCCGTCAGCTGCGCGGCGGCATCGTCCGCGGTTTTCAGGTAGGCGTCGATGTCGCCCGAGAACATCTGCACCTGGCTCAGCTGCCCGTACAGCGTGGCGCGCAGCAGCCGCCAGGTGCGGTTCGACGGGTCGGCGGCCGCCAGGTCGTCGGCCACCGCGATGCCGGCGCGCAGCGAGCGTTCGGCCTCGGGGAACTTGCTGGTGAAGCCGAGCACCGCGCCTTCGCGCTGGTGCACGACCGCGGCTTCCTGCTGCGCGTCGCGGTACACCGCGTCGTGCGGTGGCCGCGCGGCCAGCACCGGCGCCAGCAGCGCGAGGGCGCGGCCGTAGCTCTTGAGCGCGCCTTGCGGATCGCCGAGGCTCGCGAGACCCGGCCGCCCCTGGATGTCGCCGATGTTGCGGTAGCCGTTCGCCAGCTCGATCTGCAGCGCCGGTTCGTGCTGCGCCTCGGGCGCGATGCCCTCGAGGTAGGCCAGCCCGTTCTCGACCAGCAGCTTGCGCGCCGGCGTGGAGCCCGGCAGCACGCGGATCGCGTCGTGCATCGGGATCATCATCGTGCTGGCCAGCTTGCGCACGCTCGCGAAATGCCGCTCCGCGCGCTCGCGCTGGCGGTGCGCCTCCCAGGCCTGGTAGCCGGCGAAGGCGATGCCGGCGACCAGCGCCAGGTTGGCCAGCGCCACCGCGCCCACCGCAACGCGGTGGCGCAGCACGAAGCGGCCGGCGCGGTAGCTCCACGCGCCGCGGCGCGCCTGCACCGGCAGGCCTTCGAGGTGGCGGAACAGGTCGTCGGCCAAGGCTTCGGCCGACGCGTAGCGGTGCAGCGGGTCCTTGCGCAGCGCCATCAGCACCACCGCGTCGAGGTCGCCTTCGAGCTCGCGACGCCGGGCGCGTGGTGCATCGCCCGGCGCACGGCTCGGGCGCACCGGCTCGGTGTCGCAGATGGCACGCGTCAGCGCGTAGGGGTCGTCGGTCGCCCGGCCGTAGGGGCTGGCCTGCGTCAGCAGGCGGTACAGCACCACGCCGAGCGAGTAGATGTCGCTGGCCGCGGTGACCGGTTCGCCGCGCACCTGCTCGGGGCTGGCGTACTCCGGCGTCAGCGCGCGCATTGCGGTGGCGGTGCGGTCGACGGCGGGTGCGTCCAGGCGCTTCGCGATGCCGAAATCGACCAGCTTCACGACGCCGTCGCGGCCGACCAGGATGTTGCCGGGCTTCAGGTCGCGGTGCACCACGCCCTTGCGGTGCGCGTAGTCGACCACCTGGCACAGGCTGCGGAACAGGCGCAAGCGCTCGGCCAGCGGCAGCGCATGCTCGGCGCAGTAGACGTCAATGGGCAGGCCGCCGTCGACCAGGTCCATCACGACGTAGTGCGCGCCTTCGGGCGACACGCCGGCGTCGAGCAGCTTGGCGAGGTTCGGGTGGTCGAGCGTGGCGAGGATGCGCCGCTCGGCATGGAAACGGTCGAGCAGGAAGCGCGGGTCGGCGCCTTCGCGCACGATCTTGACCGCGACCTGCTGCTCGTAGTGGCCGTCGGCGCGCTCGGCGCGGTAGACCTCGCCCATGCCGCCGCGGGCGATCAGCGACAGCAGCCGGTAGTCGCCCAGCCGCTGGCCGCTGGCATCGTGCGGCGCTGCGGCGGCCTCGGCCGACAGTGCCTCGAGCAGGCCGGCCGCGGGCGACTGGTCGAGCGGGCCGGTGCCTTCGGCGGCCGCGACCAGCGACTCGAGCTCGGCGCGCAGCGCGGGGTCGTCGGCGCAGGCGTGGGCGATCCAGTGCTTGCGCTCGCGCGGCGGGCGCTCGAGCGTGTCGGCCAGCAGCTCCTTCAGGCGCTGCCAGCGCTCGCGATCGAGGGTCCTGGGGGTGTCGGGCGCGGGGTCGCACGCAATGTTGTCGTCGACCCCAGCCGCGCGGTCGTCGCCGCTGCGTGCAGTTGGTTCCATCGAAGCTCCCTGTCCGCCCGGGTGAGCGGGGAAGGGGAGCTTACCTTGGCGAGAGCGGCGGCCACGTGAACCGGCTGTGGGAGGCTCATTTCGAGGTGAACAAGCCCTTGGAGAAGTCGACGCTCTTCAATATCTCGACACGCTTGCTTCGCTTCGCCTTCTTCTTGTTTTTTTCCAGGTCCTCGGTGTCGACCTCGTCGCCCTTCTTCTTTTCATCGGTGTCCGAGGGCTTCTTGCCTGCCCTTGCCATCACCATGGCCCCGAGGGACCCGATCCCCATGGCCATGCCCCCGCCGAACCTGACGCCGGGCCTGGCGGATGTCGTCGAAGGCGCGTCGGACGGCGAGTAGTTCCTGATGATGGCTTCCGGCACCAGCACATTGCTTGATCCAAAGCGATGGACGTTGGCAGGCTCCCCGTCGGATCGTCCGATGAACTGCACGGAATAGCCGTTGACGCGCATGGTGTGGTCGAGCCACAGGGCTTTCGGGAAGTGTTCCCTGACCTTCTCGTCCAGGTCCGTCCCGCCGATGACGATGTCCAGGTCGTCGGTGGGCACCTCTTCGAGTCCTTGGTCACGCATCCACATCAGCGCGGCGTAGCCACCGACGTACCACCAGCGGGTGCCGCAAAGGGTGTCCAAGGCCTGCTCGAGGTCGTACAGGTCTCCTCCCTCCCACGGCGGCAAGCCATCGAGCCTGGCCCGCCGCTGTTGTCTCTCCACGAACCAGCCCAGGGCAAAGAACGAGCGGAAAGTCAGTTCGGATTCCGTGAGCCTGCTCAAGACGTCGACGATGTCCTCCTCGCCCAGGCTTCCATGTTCATTGGCCTCGATGAGCTTTCTCGCCGCCTGCCGGGGAGTGCAGGGGCCGTCAACTCCAACGGTCACTCGCTCGACGCGCTGGACCGTTCCGCCCGGCAGGAGCGGACCAAACGATGCCTGCATGGCGCGGCGCTGCGCGAGGATGCGCGGCGACTGGTTGATGTGCGCCTGCAGTGCGACGCGTTGACGAGCTGCGTTGCGAGGACCCGCGTCGAGCGGGGTGCTGATCGGCGTCACGTCGGTCTGGTGCGTCCTGGCCGCGGCAGGCTGATGCTGAACCGGGTCGGCGAGGACATCGTGGCGTTTCATGGCGCGTCCCTGGTGAGAGCTGATGGGCATCCCGCACGCTAGCAACCATCGGACGCCCGACGCAATCAGCCGGATGCTGAACTGAGGGGGGGCAATCTCCTAGGCCAGGCGGAAGATGCCGACCGCCGCCACCAGCTGATGCGCCTGCACATGCAGGCTGTCGGCGGCGGCGGCCGATTGCTCGACCAGCGCGGCGTTGCGCTGGGTGGCTTCGTCCAGCCCGGCCACCGTCGCATTCAATTGGTCGACGCCCGCCGTCTGCTGCTGGCTGGCCTGGCCCATCTCGGCGATCAGGCCGGCCACGCGCTGCACCTGCTCGACCATGCCGCCCATGTGGCGGCCGGCGCTGTTCACGAGCTCGGCACCGGCTTGCACGCGTTCGACGCTCGATCCGATCAGCGCCTTGATCTCCCGGGCGGCCGCGGCACTGCGCTGCGCCAGCGCACGCACCTCACTGGCCACCACCGCGAAGCCGCGGCCCTGTTCGCCGGCACGCGCCGCTTCCACCGCCGCGTTGAGCGCGAGGATGTTGGTCTGGAAAGCGATGCCATCGATCACCGAGACGATCTGCCCGATCTTCTGCGAGCCCTCGGCGATGCTGTCCATCGTGTGCACCACCTGCTGCACGGCCGCGCCGCCCTGGCTCGCGGCCTCGCCCGCCTCGGCGGCGAGCAGGGCCGCGCTGCGGGCCGCATCGGCGCTGGCTTTCAGCGCGCCGGTCAGCTGCTCCATCGACGCGGCGGTCTGCTGCAGGTTGCCGGCCTGCAGCTCGGTGCGCTGGCTGAGGTCGGCGTTGCCGCGTGCGATCTGCTGCGAGCCGGTCGCGATCGAATCGCTGCTGGCCCGCACGGTGGCCACCACCTGCGTCAGCCGTTCGCACATCGCCGCCATCGCGGCCATGATGCTGGTGTCGTCGCCGGGCACCAACGGCACGCGCTGGCGCAGGTCGCCGGCGGCGACGGCATTGGCCACCGCCGCCACGTCGGCCGGTTCGCCGCCGACCTGGCCCCAGACCGACTTCCACGCGAAGCGGCCGAAGCCGAGCAGCAGCACGGCGGCTACCAGGAAGACGCTCCATTGCGACCAGGCCACGCGCGTGAGCGTCGCGTCGAAGGTGGCCGAGGCCGCGTCGGCAAAGCTGGTCGAGGCCTTGACCGTCGCGTCGACACCGGTGCGGTGTTGCAGGTACAGCGCGTCGGCCGACTTCAGGGCCGCCTGCGCGGCGGGGGCGTCGCCGGTGGCAGTGGCCTTCAGCACGGCGCGCGAGGCCTCGATGAAGCGCACCGCGGCCTCGTGCTGCGGGCCCAGCAGCTGCGCCTCCAGGCCATAGGGCGGGTGGGCGCGCCAGTAGGTGACGCGCTCCTGGTATTCCTTTTCGAGGCGCGCCGCTTCGGCCTGCGCCTTCTCGGGGGCGATGCTGCCTTCCACCGCCTGCGAGAGCACCAGCCGCAGCTCGATCAGGTACATCGGCGGCGGCAGGATGTCGGCGGTGACGTCCTTCGCGACGAAGGTGCGCTGCGCCGCATCGGCCGCGGTGCCGGCGCCCCACAGCGACACTGCCATCAGCACGCTGGCCGCAGCAATGCCCGAGCCGATGAGGAGGACCAGGGTCAATCGCAGTGAACGCATGGGTCGGGCCGAGGGTGAGGGGCTGTTCGGGTTGTCGGCCGAAGGGGCTGCTACTTGAATGCTGCGGCATGGGGCCGGCAGGGGTTGCCGGCGATTGCGTCACGCAAGACCCCGAGTCAGAGCGAGACGATCGAGCAGATCGTCCCTTATGCTAGTCTCGACCGACGCGTCGCGGCACCCCCCGCGCGCAAGGCGCAGTCGAGCCGAGAGACGAGTTGCTCACCAGCGACTTGAAGGGCACCCGCACGTGGCCCCAGCGGCATCATCGACCTGCAGCGCACCGCTCATGAGCGGCCTCGCCTACAACTGCTACTGCGCCATCGGAGATACCGCGACGATGTGCTGCAGAGCGAAATCCTCTTGCCGCAGTCGACAAGGCCTCCAAAGGAGCGAACTGACATGGTGAACACGCAACCCAAAACTGAGCGGACGTGTAGATACGGCCACGGACAACTCGAGTCCATCGAGGGCACCTGGAGTTTTCAGGGGGTTGAGTGGAAGCCTATCCGGAGCGGCGACGAGGTGGTCGGGACGTGGCCAGATGCCAACGGCAACGGATTCACTGTGCACCTGTGGCGGTGTCCTGTATGTCGGTACGTGGAAATGATCGACGAAGACGGAGCTCAAAAATGAGCATCCATCAACTAAGGCCACCCGGTACCGACTCCGGAACGCCCTCGAGTTTTGACGCCGGCGGCGGATCGGGCGATGATGGCGAGATGGAAGCACGTGTCGCCAAGCTTGAAGCCATCGCCGAAAAGACCGGCGAGAAGTTGACTGCAATCGATCTCCGCCTGACCAAGCTGGAGACGCGATCTGAATCCTTCGCGACGAAGGCCGACGTGTCCGACGCCAAGTACCAGATCGTCGTCTGGGTTGTCGCGACCTTCATCCTGTCTCAGGTGCTGCCGATCGTGCTGAAGAAGTTCGGCCTGTAGCGCCCGCGCTGATCACCTTGCCAAGCCCGCCTTTGTGCGGGCTTTTTTACGAACTGTTCTGCGGTCAGAACCGGTAGGCCGTGAACACCACGACGCTGTTCTGCGCCTTCTTCTCGGTGATCGGGCTGTCGGCCGCGTCGCGCTGCAGGCTGCGCGTAGCCACGCGGGTGCCGATACCCCACTGCTTGTCGATCTGGTAGTCGGCCCCGACGGTGAAGCCCACCGACTCGATGCCCGAGCGCGGCGTGTACACCGCACGGCCCGACCGTGCCGCCTGCTGCTCGTCGATGCCGAAGTAGGTCTGCATCGCGCTGCGGCTGGCCCAGGTCACCCCCGGGCCGGCCGACAGCATCACGCCCGGCGCCGGGCTGTACTTGCCCTCGACGTCGAACGACAGCCGCCCGCCCTGGTGCTTGCCGCCGATGTCGCCGACCACGTTGCCACGGGCGGTGAACCAGCCGTCGGAGTAGCTCGCGAACACCGCGCCGAGCACGGTGCCGTCGATGTCGCCCAGGCCGCGCAGGCGGTCGGCATCGGATTCCTTGCGCGGCTTCTCGAGGTCGCCGCCGATGCCCAGGCCGACGCGCCAGTGCGGGTCGGTGATGATGAACGCGCCGATGCCGGCCGGCACGCCGGCGCCGGGCACGCCGCCGATGAAGTAGCGGCCCTGGTTGGCGGCCAGCACCGGGAAGGCGCGCACCTTGTGCTCGGCGCTGCCGGGGTACTTGGGGATGCTGCCGACGCCGAGGCCGGCGGTGAACTGCCAGCTGTCGTCGGCCGGCGCGGCCGGTTCGTCCGCCAGCGCGAGCGAGGCGCTCAGCAGCGCCAGCGCGCCGGTCAGCAGGGTCGGGATCATCGGATGGAAGAGGCGTTGGCGCAGGGTCATGCAGGTCTTTCGGAAGGCGTTGGAATCGGTGAACATGGGAGTTTCGCTCGGTTGGGATGGACGGCAGTGTCGGAACCCCGCCTGAAGCGAACCTGAACCCTTCATGAAGGTTCGATGAAGGCGCCCGCCGCGACCCCGGCGCGGCTTCACCGAACCTTCAGGTTCGGCGTCTCCAATCGGTGTCCATGAGCCATGCCATGAAGATCCTGCTGATCGAAGACGACCTCGAACTGGGCAACGGCGTGCGCATCGCGCTCGAAGACCAGGGCCTGCAGGTCACCTGGGTGCGCCGGCTGGGCGACGCGCTGCACGCCATCGACACCCAGGCCTGCGACCTGGTGCTGCTCGACCTGGGCCTGCCCGACGGCGACGGCCTGGCGCTGCTGGCGCGCCTGCGCCGCGAGCGCCTGCCGATGCCGGTGCTGATCCTGACGGCGCGCGATGCGCTCGAAGACCGCCTGGCCGGCCTCGACAGCGGCGCCGACGACTACCTGGTGAAACCGTTCGCGCTGGCCGAGCTGCTGTCGCGCGTGCGGGCGCTGGCGCGGCGCAGCTTCGGCCTGGTCAACGACACGATCGAGATCCGCCAGCTCGCGCTGCACGAGGCGACGATGCGCGTGACGGTCGACGAGCGGGCGGTCGAGCTGTCGCGCAGCGAGTTCGAGCTGCTGTGCCTGCTGATGAAGCGCGCCGACCGCGTGCTGACGCGCCGCGTGCTCGAAGAGCAGGTGCTGCCCGGCGGGCTCGACAACGAGAGCAACGTGCTCGACGTGCACATGTCCAACCTGCGCCGCAAGATCGGGCCGGGCTACATCCGCACGGTGCGTGGCGTCGGCTACGTGATCGACCGCGCCGCGCCGGCCAGGGGCGGGGCATGACGCCCGCCGCGTTGTGGCGGCGGCTGCGCAGCTCGCTGGTCAGCCGCCTGGTGCTGGCCCAGATGCTGACGGTGCTGCTGCTGTGGTCGGCGGCGGTGGCCTACTTCGTCTGGGACACCGCGCGCTACGACGAGATCTTCGAGCCCGACCACATGGGCCCGCGGGCCGACATGATCCTCGCGCTGGTCGACAGCCTGGCCGACCGGCCCGAGCAGCTGCAGGAAGTGCTGCGCAAGCTCGACGTGTTCCAGCGCCGCGAGAACCATGAAGAAGACGACCTGGCGCTGCGCATGTCGATGAACGTCTGGCTCGGCGACCGGCTGCTTTACGCCTCGCCCGGCTCGCCCGGCGTGGTGCCGGCGACGCAGCAACGCCGGCTCGAGAAGCTGGTCATCGACGGCATGCCGTGGCGCACCTACACGCAGCAATCGGCACGGTCCGCGGCGCGCGTCACGCTGATCCGTTCGGGCCACGCGGTGTCGATCCTGTTCGCGCTGGGCGAACGCGGCATCCTGATCCTGCCGCTGCTGATCAGCCTGCCTTTCCTGGTGCTGCCGGCCTGGTGGTCGGTGCGGCTGGCGTTGCGGCCCTGGCGCCGCTTCTCGCAGGAGATCGAAACGCGCAGCCCCGGCGACCTGGCGCCGCTGCGCTTCGGCAGTGCGTACCGCGAGCTGCGGCCGGTGGCCGATGCGGTGAACACGCTGCTCGCGCGCGTGGCGGCGAGCCTGGCGCGAGAGCGCAGCTTCATCGCCGACGCGGCGCACGAGCTGCGCACGCCGCTGGCCGCGATGCGCATCAACGTCGAGGCGCTGCAGGCGCACCGCGGCGATGCGCGCGATGCCGAGCTGCTCGATGGGCTGGTGCGCAGCGGCGAGCGGGCGAGTCGGCTGGTGGCGCAGCTGCTGGGGCTGATGCGCAGCGACAGCGGGCGCACCCAGGTCGCGCGGCTGTCGCTCGACGAGCTGGTGCAGGACCGGCTGGCGGCGCTGTCGGGGCTGGCGACGCAGCGCGGCGTCGAGCTGGAGCTGGCGTGCGCCGAGCGCTGCGAGATCGAGGCCGAGCGCGAGGGGCTGACCTCGCTGGTCGACAACCTGGTCGAGAACGCGATCAAGTACTCGCCGGCCGGGTCGACGGTGTCGGTGCGGGTGGGGGCCGATGCGTCGCTGGTGGTCGAGGATGCCGGTCCGGGCATCGCGGCGGACTGGCGCGAGCGCGTGTTCGACCGCTTCTTCCGCGTGCCCGACCAGGCGCAGCCGGGCAGTGGGCTGGGCTTGGCGATCGTCAAGTCGGTGGCCGACCGGCATGGCGCGACGGTTGAGCTGGCGGATGGCGTCGGAGGCCGCGGCCTGCGCGTGACCGTGCGCTGGTAGCCCATGCCTCTGGCGGGAGAGCGGCGTCCACATGAAGGCTCGGAAGTCCCGCGAATGCTTGCTTTTCGAGGTGTTGACTGGTTGCGCTACCCCTGTCCATACCCCCGAGTCGAAGGGCCTCTCGCGGAGCGGGGCACGTGCGCCACTCGGCCCATATTCTGCTGAACCGCCGCCCCAGAAATATTTCTTCCTGTGTGCCGTTCGCCAAATGCGTCCGCTCACGGCGAGGCCACGGCCGACGGCAGAAATCGGCCGTTTTACGTTGAACGCGCCGAAGCCGCGGAACAGGCCCTCGCGGGCTTCACGGATCTCGTAGTCGCTGATGTTGATCTGGTCGAGGATGGGCCCGGTCATCAGGCCATGCTTGGGAGCGACCGGATTAGACTTGCAAGATGGGCCGATGCATGGTTTTTGTTGATGGCGAAAATTTGCTGACTCGATTCGAGGCGATGCTGGTGGCCGGTCGAAAGGCTCGGGCTGCTATCGGTAGTGCAAAAACGGCCTATTCAGAGAAGCGGTTCGTGTGGAATCCCGCAGTAGTCCAAGGACTTAACGAAGGCCCCCTCGTGCGTGTTAGCTACTACACAACCGCGACCGGCGATACCGACTCGATTGAGTTGCTGGAAGCTGAAATATCTCAGCTCCACGCAGATCTAATTCTCAAGAACGGCCACATCGCCAACAACGTCACCGGTGTAGTGCCGCGGGTATTCAAGAAGCAGAGTCGCGGCACTAGGACAAAATCTGTCGATATCAGTATCTGCGTTGACATGATGCAGCATGCTTATCAGAGTAGCGTAGACGATCTCTTCCTGATCTCAGGCGATGGTGACTATGCGCCGCTGGCCCGTCAAATCATGGCTACAGGCAAGCGTCTTCATATTGCAGCGTTGAGCAGCGGCCTGTCGACGGTGATTCGCAAGACTTGCGATCGCTTCGTCAACTTGGATTCCATCCTACTTCTTCCAGGCTAGGCAATGACCCCCATGCCGGCTGCAACTGCCCCGTTAAACGAGGCGTGCGCCAAAACGTTTTCGTCACCAACTGCAACCTGGCTCGACCATCAGAGCATGCTATCGAGAGTCAGTAAAGCCGGAAGGGGTCGGGTGTGGCCGCCTGCGAATCTTGGAGCACAAACCTGGAAGGTTGACATGGACGTCTACAAGTTTTTGACAAAAGACAGACAGCCCAATGTTCTTCGCGGAGAACTCTGGTTCTCAAGCCTCGAACATTTTCGATATTTAGAAGTGGCGCTTGCGGACCGCAGCATCGGCGACAAATTTGAAGGCTTGGCAGAAACCRCTRTAGATTTTGACAATCGAAGGCACGAGGATGATGACCCGATTTATGATCGCCTGCTGCGAGCGGGTATTTCAATTAGTGGCAATAGCAACATAATAATATCAAATTCGACATCAAGCAGCATTGTTGATGCGTTCGTTTATTGCGTATCCACCTCCAAAATTGCGACATTTGGAGGCGTCGGCGCAGGCTACGACGCATGCGTCAAAGTAGCTGATGCAAACTCTTTTGCGGAACAACTGCTAAGACATGGGACGATTGACGGCACGCCATTGGGTGAATATATTAAATCGATTCAGCACGGGCCAGTAATATACTCCGACAAAGAATATAATATTGGAACCGGCGAACCGGGTGTGGGCGATCCATTCGTCAAGCGGACATCCTACAAGAGTCAAATGGAGTATCGCTTTGTGCTGCACCCGAAATCCGAAATCTGCACAAAGGGAATACTCGTGAACTGCGCGGCACTTTGCAATATGCTATCCCCACACCATTTCGATGCGGCAGACGCGCCAGACCCCACCGGTCAGCCGCTTTCAGCCGATGAATGCACAAGACTACTTCCGCAGATCCTCTCAATTTGGGATTCACTTGACTCAAGTGACTCCCTAGCTAAAGAGGATTTCGACAAAAAACACAGGGCGACATTACTTCGCTGCCTATACGAGGCGGAGAAAATCAAACCCAATGCATCGCTTGTCAAATACATAGCGCGCGACTCGGCAACCTTCGCATTGATCATGGCCTATCGAATGCCTACCAGGAATTGGTAGTGGTTACGCGRAGATCCCCGCCGCCGGCTGCAGCAGCCCATTGAACGCGCGCGATGCGCCGTCGACGTGGTCGTAGCGGCCGTTCGAGAACATCTTCGGTTCGTTGGCGCACTGCACGCCATCGGCGCCCAGCGTGACGATCACCGTCGCCGGCCCACGCTCGCGCAGCGGCGTCGCCGCCTCGGCCGGCGCGAGCGCTCGCCGAGCAGCACCGTCGCCTCGCTCTCGTTCGGCACCTCGAAGGATGCGGACCGTCATTGCGGCGTCCCCTTTACCATGCACTGGGAGGAGCACCATGGACATCCAGATCACGAATTGGCCGCCACAGCCCTCGGCCCCTGAGTACTGCCTGCTGTGGATTCAGCACTGGTCCACATGCATGACCAAGGCCGAGTGGTCCGGTTGGTTTCAGACCATTGGTGCAGTGGTGGCCATCGTTGCAAGCATTGGCATCGTTCGCTGGCAGCAACGACACGAAGAGCGCCGCACGTTGCAAACCAAGTTCGGCGAGGACGCAAAGGCGATCGGTGAAATGTCGGGCGCGCTGGCACACTTCATCGCTGCAGCGGGGAACTGCCTTGACACTGTGGCGGCCGGGAGGGACTTCAGCCAAGATGCGTTCGAGAAGATGACCTATGCATACAAGGTCGTCGAAGAGATTCAAGGCACCCAAGCGCCCGATGCTGGACTGAAGGCAAAGTGGATTGCTGCCCAAGAGACCGCAGGTCGAGCTCGCGACGCAGTGCAGAGCCTGTACCAACTGAAGATCGCGTCGTTCGCTCCGGACGAGAGCTTGGAGTACGGCCAAGCCGCGCTGAAGCGCTTGACGGAAGTTCTTGACGGACTCCATGCTCTGTTTCTCACCTATGAAAACATCGTCGAGAGCCTCAGACGTGGTCGCCTTACCGCCTGAACGGGTTTGTCGGCTCACGAGTGCCCCCTTACTCGCCGCAACGCGATCCCGTCAACGCAAGGCTTGCATGACCAGCGGCGCACCGCGCGAAACGGCCGCCAACAGTCTGCGTTACGTGGTGCGCGCCGGCCAAGCAGTGCCGGTGCATGAGCAGGCCGATTCCCGCGGGCTGGAAGCCGACCGAGCCGACTTTGGTGCTGTTGTCGTGGGGTCATGCGATGCGCCGGATTGAGCTGGCCGGGGTCTTCGTCGTTGGCCAGTTGCTCGCGTGCGGGGTCTCGGCGCGTGCGCGCGTCACGGAGGCCTACTTCGGGGTACGAGCCGAGCGCGAGGAGCTTCTCCTTGCCGCCGAACCGGTACTTCAATCGCCAGAGTTTCGAGCCCGTCGGCTGCACCAGCAGGAACAGCCCGCCGGCGTCGAACATCTTGACGGCCTTGGGCGTGGGCTTCGCGTTGCGAATCGCTGTGTCGGTCAGTGGCATCGGGGGGTAGTTGAGGCGCCGAGTGGGGTACGGCGTCGTGAATCTACCCCTCGATTCGGTGCGACCAAAAGCGAGGACCTGAGGCGATCTACCGAGGGAAATCGGCTGCTGTGGCCGACTTTTGCGAGGACCTGAGAGGTCCTGCGACATGCATCTGGCGGAGAGGGCGGGATTCGAACCCGCGGGGGGTTATTAGCCCCCACACGCTTTCCAGGCGTGCGACTTAAACCGCTCATCCACCTCTCCGGAGCCGGCGAGTTTAGCCTACCTCCGAGGGGGCTTCGGCCTGGCCCCGCGGGAATTTCGCTCAGGGCTGGCCCGGCGCCTTCGCCTTCATCAGCGCCATCGCGGTGCCGATCAGCCCGGCCACCTCGCTCATGTTGCCCGGCACGATCATCGTGTTGTTCTTCTGCGCCAGGTGCGCGTAGGCCTCGACCGCCTTTTCGGCCACCTTCAGCTGCACCGCCTGCTCGCCGCCCGGCTCGCGGATCGCCTCGGCGATCTTGCGGATGGCGCCGGCCGTCGCATCGGCCACCGCGGTGATCGCCGCCGCCTCGCCCTGCGCGTTGTTGATCTCGGCCTGCCGCGCCCCCTCGGAACGCGCGATCGACGCCTCGCGCTCGCCTGTCGCGATGTTGATCTGCTCCTGCTTGCGGCCTTCGGAGGCGGCGATCAGCGCGCGCTTTTCGCGCTCGGCGGTGATCTGCGCCTGCATCGAGCGCAGGATCTCGGCCGGCGGCGTCAGGTCCTTGATCTCGTAGCGCAGCACCTTCACGCCCCAGTTGCCGGCCGCCTCGTCGAGCGCGCTCACCACCGCACCGTTGATCGTGTCGCGCTCCTCGAAGGTCTTGTCCAGCTCCATCTTGCCGATCACCGAGCGCAGCAGCGTCTGCGCCAGCTGCGTGATCGCGAACACGTAGTTGCTCGAGCCGTAGCTCGCGCGCATCGGGTCGGTGATCTGGAAGTAGATGATCCCGTCGACCTGGAGCTGCGTGTTGTCCTTGGTGATGCAGACCTGGCTCGGTACGTCCAGCGGCACCTCCTTCAGCGAATGCTTGTAGGCCACGCGCTCGATGAACGGAATGACGAAGCTCAACCCCGGCACCAGCGTGCGGTCGTACTTGCCCAGCCGCTCGACCACCCAGGCGTTCTGCTGCGGCACGATCTTCAGCGTGCGCACGATGAAGATGCCGACGATCACCACCAGAATCAGCGCGATTTCCATGTGAGGCTTTCCAGGGAGTAAGGGGAAGAAGAGAGCAGGGCCGGAACGAGCCGGCCCCGGAGAGATCAGCGGATCGTCGAGGGCACCAGCACCAGCCAGTTGCCTTCCACCGCCTGCACCACGTGCTCGCCGGGCAGTGCTGGCGCATCCGGCGCGAGCCGCGCGGTCCAGGTGGAGCCGCGGTAGGGCACGCGGGCGGTGCGGTCGTCGGCCCAGGCGAGCACGTGCACCCGCTCGCCGATGTCGATGTTGACGTCGCGGTTCTCGCGCACCGGGCCGGCCGGCGGCTGCTGCAGGCGGCGCCAGTGCCACAGCGCCACCGCGCCGCCGCCCACCACGGCGGCCATCACCAACTGGCCGGGCAGCTTGAAGCCCAGCAGGGCCGCCAGGGCCGCGGCGGCGAGGCCGAGCGCGAACATCAGCAGGTAGAAGGTGCCGGTGGCCAGCTCGGCGGCCACCGCCACCCCTGCCGCCACCCACCAGAACGTCGACGGGCTCATGTCCACGGCCTCTCCTTGTTTCAGTGTCTGTTGCGTCCACCCTGCACGCGTGGCGGGCAGTGTAAGCCGCGGCCCGCAGCTGTCATCGATCGGCCCTACACTTCGCGCCTTCCATTCCGTTGCCCCCCGGCGTTTCCTTGAGGTGACCATGTTGCGATTCAACTTTCCGATCGTCATCATCGACGAAGACTTCCGCTCCGAGAACACCTCGGGCCTGGGAATCCGGGCGCTGGCCGCGGCCATCGAAAAAGAGGGCTTCGAGGTGCTGGGCGCCACCAGTTACGGCGACCTGTCGCAGTTCGCGCAGCAGCAAAGCCGCGCCAGCGCCTTCATCCTGTCGATCGACGACAACGAGTTCACGACGGGCCCCGAGCTGGACCCGGTGGTGCTGAACCTGCGCAAGTTCATTCAAGAGATCCGCTTCAAGAACGCCGAGATCCCGATCTACCTGTACGGCGAGACGCGCACCTCGCAGCACCTGCCCAACGACGTGCTGCGCGAGCTGCACGGCTTCATCCACATGTTCGAGGACACGCCGGAGTTCGTGGCCCGCCACATCATCCGCGAAGCCAAGTCGTACATGGACGGCCTCGCGCCGCCGTTCTTCCGCGCGCTGGTCGACTACGCGCAGGACGGCTCCTACTCGTGGCATTGCCCCGGCCACTCGGGCGGCGTCGCGTTCCTGAAGAGCCCGGTCGGCCGGATGTTCCACCAGTTCTTCGGCGAGAACATGCTGCGCGCCGACGTGTGCAACAGCGTCGACGAACTCGGCCAGCTGCTCGACCACACCGGCCCCATCGCCGAGAGCGAGCGCAACGCGGCGCGCATCTTCAACGCCGACCACTGCTTCTTCGTGACCAACGGCACCAGCACCAGCAACAAGATGGTGTGGCACCACAACGTGGCACCGGGCGACGTGGTGGTGGTCGACCGCAACTGCCACAAGTCGATCCTGCACTCGATCATCATGACCGGCGCGGTGCCGGTGTTCCTGCCGCCCACGCGCAACCACTACGGCATCATCGGCCCGATCCCCGAGGCCGAGTTCTCGCCCGAGGCCATCCGCCGCAAGATCGCGAAGAACCCGCTGCTGGCCGGCATCGACGCGAAGAAGGTCAAGCCGCGCATCCTGACGCTGACGCAGAGCACGTATGACGGCGTGCTCTACAACACCGAGAGCATCAAGAAATCGCTCGACGGCTACATCGACACGCTGCATTTCGACGAGGCCTGGCTGCCGCACGCCGCCTTCCACGAGTTCTACGGCGAATTCCACTCGATGGGCCGCAACCGCCCGCGCCCGAAGGACCAGATCGTCTACGCGACGCAGTCGACGCACAAGCTGCTGGCCGGCATCAGCCAGGCCTCGCAGGTGCTGGTGCAGGACGCGCAGCACCGCAAGCTCGATACGCACCTCTTCAACGAGGCCTACCTGATGCACACGTCGACCAGCCCGCAGTACGCGATCATCGCGAGCTGCGACGTGGCGGCCGCGATGATGGAGGCGCCGGGCGGGCGCGCGCTGGTGGAAGAGAGCATCGCCGAATCGATGGACTTCCGCCGCGCGATGCGCAAGGTCGACAAGGAGTACGGCAAGGACTGGTGGTTCAAGGTCTGGGGCCCGGACAAGATTGCGGCCGACGGCATCGGCAAGAGCACCGACTGGGTGCTGAAGGCGGGCGAGAAGTGGCACGGCTTCGGCAACCTGGCGAGCGGGTTCAACCTGCTCGACCCGATCAAGTGCACGCTGATCACGCCGGGGCTCGACGTGTCGGGCAAGTTCGCGAAGACCGGCATCCCGGCGTCCATCGTCACCAAGTTCCTGGCCGAGCACGGCGTGGTGGTCGAGAAGACCGGGCTGTACTCGTTCTTCATCATGTTCACCATCGGCATCACGAAGGGCCGCTGGAACACGCTGCTGACGGCGCTGCAGCAGTTCAAGGACGACTACGACCGCAACGCGCCGCTGTGGCGCGTGCTGCCGGAATTCGTGGCCAAGCAGCCGCGCTACGAGCGCATGGGGCTGCAGGACCTGAGCCAGTCGATCCACGAGATGTACGCCAAGGGCGACATCGCGCGCCTGACCACCGAGATGTACCTGTCGGACCTGCAGCCGGCGATGAAGCCCACCGATGCGTTCGCGCGCATCGCGCACCGCGACACCGAGCGGGTGGCGATCGACGACCTCGAGGGCCGCGTCACCACCTCGCTGCTGACGCCGTACCCGCCGGGCATCCCGCTGCTGATCCCGGGCGAGCGCTTCAACAAGAAGATCGTCGACTACCTGAAGTTCACGCGCGAGTTCAACGCCAGGTTCCCGGGCTTCGACACCGACGTGCATGGGCTGGTGGAGCACGACAGCGGGGAAGGCTCGCGCACGTACCACGTGGATTGCGTCCGGGAGATTTCTTGAGGCGTCGAGGCTCTTTGGTGAATATTCACAAGACCCATTGAAATGGGCGGGCGCATGGCTAACATGCGCCACGTTGCTGCCGCCCCGATGCGGGCGCGCAGCAGCACCGGGGCCCGGCCGGGCCAGCACTGCAGACCTAGCAGCGCGGACTGTCCGACGGCCCGTTGAGGAGGATCTCTTGTCGCATTCCCGTTCCAGCGCCCTGTGGGCGAGCCGCCGCGTACGCGCGTCACTTTGCTTCGCGTTCTTCTGCGGGGCCACGCTGCCCGCAGCGCTTGCGCAGACCGCCGTCACCATTCAACCGCCGAACCTGTCGGGGCCGGTGGCGGGCAGCCTGGCCGGACGGGCGTCGGCGGGCGCAGGTGCGGCGACGTACTCGGTGTCGATCGCGGTGCCGCCGGGCACGGCGGGTGTGGCACCTGGCGTGTCGTTGAACTATTCGAGCCAGTCCGGCACCGGCACGCTTGGGCGGGGCTGGGCGCTGGGTGGTCAATCGAGTATCACGCGCTGCGGCAAGACGTTGGCGATCGATGGCGCGCGCACCGCGGTGTCGGTTAGCACGGCCGACGTGTTCTGCCTCGATGGCCAGCGGCTGCTGCCGGTGACCGACTCGAACGGTAGCGAGTACCGCACGCGCATCGACGGCTTCAGCAAGATCGTTCCCGTCGTCACCGATGCCGC